>NZ_VOYC01000023.1:0-48382 GCF_013420425.1 Acinetobacter sp. YH01007
TCAGTTAAAATCATTTTGAAGCTTTAATCTAAACTTCCAAATCTGGCTCATCAATTTTCTGACTTAAATTTCGCTCAAATAAACTTCGAGTAATTTAAACCAATCAATCAATGAAATATGTTCGATCGATCAATCAGTAAAAATCCACACAAGTTGTTCTTCATAATCTCTTAATGATTTCCTGTTATTTCGTCAATAACAGCACCAATTCAATCAACACTGCGTTGGTGTGTTGCGTATTCTATACAGTTTTTGAATAGACGCAATATATTTTTTAGTTTTTTTTCAAAAAAAGCACCATCCGCCCAAATTTTAGACGCATTTCATATTTTTATCACACTTTTCTTATAATTTGTCTTTTTTTCGCACGTTACTGGATTGGTTTTTAAATAAATCCTTTTAAGGCGATAACAAAAAACAACCAGCTCAATGGAGCTGGTTGCAAATCAACATTAATTGGCTTGTTCTGCAAGCCATGACATGAATTTTTGTCGCTCTGCTTTAGTGGCTTGTTGCCACAATTGAATCAATTGTTGCTCTTTGCCCTGTGTTTGTTTTGCTGTAGGCAATGTTACTGAGGTGGTTTTCTCAGATGGCAACACTGCTGCCGCGGTATAAACTGCTGCTGGCTGATTGACCGCAGCACTATTTTGAGTGGTATCTACAGTTTTATTAAGCCAACTACCACCTAACCAACCAGTTGAGTTTGCTTTAGCACCTGTTTGTTGTACCAGCAACTGATTCTTTTGATTATATAAACCAACGCTTGGTTGATCTTTGAATTCTTTTGCAGCATCGAAGTCTTTAGGTGGATTTACCAAAGCGAGTCGATAGTTTTCGCCATCTTGAAGAATTGGGGTTTTGAGTGTAATGACGTCTGATTTTAAAATATCGTGCGCACCATTATGATGTTCAAAATATTGTTGATAACGCAAGTTAATGACATTTTCACCCGCATTGACTTTCACTTGCTGTGCAGAACTGAATAAACCTGAACGAATTTGTTGATCATTTACAGCGAGCAACTTAATTTCTTCAGGTACTGCAATAGTTACTGCTGAAAATGCTGAACTACAAGCCATCAATGCAATACTTGCTATGCCTAATTTAAATGCCATATTTCACTCTATATCGTTTATTAAAGTTTGATTGCACTATGCAATGTATAAATGACAGTTTTATGACAATTCATGGGTTTAGGCATTTGCACATGAATAAGTAAGTTGTAAGGCACATCACTACCCCCAGAAACAAAAAAGTAGGATGAATCATCATCCTACTTTTTTGTCTGTGCAGTATGTGTTGCTAGAGCTTAGTTAAAGCTTTTGAAACGTGCTGCATCATCCATAAATGTTTTTTCACCAGCAGGTGCTTCAATTGAACCAAACACTAATTGTGCACGTAGTTTCCAGTTTGCAGGAATGTCATAAGTTTGCGCAACTTCTTCATCTACGATTGGATTGTAGTGCTGTAATGATGCACCCACATTGATTTCAGATAAAGCTGTCCACGCTGCGAATTGTGCAATCCCTGTCGAATGTTCTGACCATACTGGGAAGTTGTCTGCATATAGCGGGAATTGCTCTTGTAGACCTTTTACAACATCTTGATCTTCAAAAAATAAAGCTGTACCAAAACCTGCAATAAAGCTATTAATTTTTGCTTCAGTGTTTGCAAATGCTTCTGCAGGAACCATTTTATGTAAAGTTTCTAAAACGATGTTCCAAAATTGTGTATGCGATGCACCGTATAAAGTCACAACACGTGAAGTTTGCGAGTTAAATGCAGATGGGCTTAAACGAACTGCTTGTTTGATTGTACTTTCAATAGTTGCCTGATCTACAGAAACATTTTTACCAAGTGCATAGATTGAACGGCGTTTTTCTAATTGATTTAAAAATGACATTTTTAATTCCTCTGCAGAATTTTGTATAAATTAATTGATACAGCGATATTAAGCTTTTTATTCAGCATAAACATTACAAAAAATACGACAGTGTGTTTTATGTATAGAACGATTATAGTTATATAAAGTGACAAATGTATGTGACTGCATTTAGGGTCTGTTGACATTTCATAAATGGCTTGCGCTGTAGGCTAAAACTGAGCAGATCAGGCATGAAACGCAGGGAATAGCGAGACTATTGCCAAGTTTCATAACGCAATCTGAGAAAGTTTTAGCCACAGCCTGAGCAAAAACAAGCACTGCTTTGTTTGCAGCGCAAGGCGCAGCGAAGGACGAGCATATTTTTTGCTGCTATTGCGTTATGAGTCAGTCATTTAGAATGACTAAATTTCCTGCCTCATGCCTTATATCAGCTAAAAAACCTTGCGAGATATATCTCTCACGTCGCAAACATAGACGAAGTGTCAACAGACCCTATTACCTTTTATTCTATAGATATAGTCTATTGCAATATAAATATGCTGCGGTTCGCTCTTTGTAGCACATAATAATAAGCTGATTTGACCAATCTTCATCAAATGCTGTTATTTAAGCATAGACTTTAAATTGATTTTGATAGTGTGCATGACTCCGTTCGGTTACTTCTTCTTCAATTGATCCAAAAACGAGTTGTGAACGTAACAACCATGTATCTGGAATATCAAAATGCTCTGCCACAGCACGGTCTATGTTTGGATTATAATGCTGTAAAGATGCACCCACGCCTGAATCTGCCAATGCTGTCCACACTGCAAATTGCGCCATGCCTGAAGTTTGCTCCGACCAAATTGGAAATTCTGCAGCATTAAATGGAATTTTCTTTTGCAATTGACGAATCACTTGTTGATCTTCATAGAACAATACCGTGCCAAAAGCTGCTGCACATTGTTCGATTTTCATTTTAGTACCTGGAAAAACCTGCTCTGGTACAAACTGACGTTGTACTTCCTGTACTAAATTCCAAAATTTTTTATGTGATTCAGAAAATAAAATAACCACGCGCGTACTTTGTGAATGATGTGCCGATGGACAGCTACGCACAGCTTCCTGAATCAGCTCGGTCATATAAGTTTGGCTAAAATGAACGCGTTTTCCTAAAGCATAAATACTACGGCGCTTTTTTAATTGATCGATGAAAGTCAGTTCATTTGCGTCATAGTTCGGCTTTTTCTTAAGCTTAAAGTCTTTCGTGATATCTGCTGTAAGCACATGACCAATTTTATTTAACAGTGTCATTTTGACTTCCCCAAAAAATCAATCAAAATCAATCTAATATTTTTTCTTATTCTATATAGACGAAAGTGCTTTTATTCACATTCGTATTTTTAGCTGCTGCTTTTTACAACACTCAAACCCGCTAAAAACAACAAACTCCGCATTTTGCGAAGTTTGTGTGAAACTTACAGCATTTTACATTTTAGCTTTAAAACTTAATTCAGAACTTATTTTTCAGTTTCAAACAGTGCTGCAACAAATGCTTTGGCTGAGAATGGACGTAAATCATCAATTTTTTCACCCACACCAATAAAGCGAATTGGCACATGGCTACGGCTTGCAATGTTAAATAACACGCCGCCTTTTGCAGTGCCGTCCAGTTTAGTGATGGTGATGCCTGTTAAGCCAACAGCCTCATCAAACATTTCAACTTGGTTAATGGCATTTTGACCCGTGCCTGCATCCACAACCAACATCACTTCATGCGGTGCAGTCGCATCAATTTTTTGCATCACACGCTTAACTTTAGTCAATTCTTGCATCAGGTTGCTTTTGTTATGCAAACGTCCAGCAGTATCTGCAATTAACACATCAATGCCTTTGGCACGCGCACTTTCAAACGCATCGAAAATAACAGAAGCACTGTCTGCACCGTGACCTTGTGCAACAACGGCAACATCGTTACGCTCACCCCAAATCTGCAATTGTTCTGTCGCTGCAGCACGGAAAGTATCCCCTGCGGCCAACATGACTTTTTTACCTTCGCCTTGTAAGCGTTTCGCTAACTTGCCAATGGTTGTGGTTTTACCTACACCATTCACACCCACGACTAAAATCACATAAGGGGTTTTATTGGCATCAATATGTAAAGGTTTTACCCGTGGCGCAAGCAAAGCCACTAATTCTTCTTGCAAAGCCTTATATAAAGAATGTGAATAAATTAAGTCGCCACGCGCAGTACGCTCGGTCAAATTGGCAATAATGGTTTTCGTTGCATCTACACCAATATCTGCAACCAACAGTTGTTCTTCGACTTCTTCTAATAATTCATCATCAATTTCTTTACCGCCAATCAGAATATTCACCATGCCATCGGCAAAGTTTTTACGGGTTTTGGTTAACCCTTCTTTCATGCGACTAAAGAAACCACCTTTCGCAGGCGCATCCGTGTCTGATGATGTTTCTGCAGCATGTTCAGAGGTTTCTGCTTGTTGTAGAGGTGTTGTTTCAACAATCGGAATATTTACCGCTGGTAAATTCGGTAATGTGACATCATCATCTCCGATATCAGCATCAATCAAAAATTTATTTTGCCCATTAGATTGCTGTTGCATGCCGAATCCTTGAAAAGCATTGCGTTAAAAAATCGGATTCTAACATAAACCAATTGCTTTTACCTCGTATTCCAACCACATAGCCGCATACAAAAAATACCTACAGCAATCCTTGCCTTTCCGCTTTAATTTCTGAAAGATAAGCCGATAACGATTGATCTCCACTTGCTTATGTTCCAATTTTCGATGAAGTCTGTTTGTGCGTTGCTTTGGGGTTTAACAGCTTCGATTAGCCATGCTGAAGTTTTAGCTGCGAATAACACTTTTGAAACCACACTCAACAATGGTTTAAAAGTCATTATCCGTGAAGACCATCGTTCTCCCATGGTGATGACTCAAATTTGGTACAAAGTGGGCAGTAGCGATGAGTCCGGAAATACACTTGGGATTTCGCACGTACTTGAACACATGATGTTTAAAGGTACAGCCAAGGTGCCGAATGATGAATTTACCCGTTTAAGTCGTATTTATGGTGGCAGTGTCAATGCAGCAACCTTTACCAATTACACGAATTATTATCAGCTCTATCCCAAAACTTATTTCCCACTGGCTTTAGAGTTGGAAGCCGACAGAATGAGTAATTTGTTACTTCGCCAACAAGACTTTGAGCCTGAAATTAAGGTGGTAATGGAAGAACGGCGGCAACGTACCGATGATAATCCACGGGCTTTGGCTTTTGAACGCTTTAAATGGATTGCCTACCCAACCAGTCATTATCGCCAACCCATTATTGGGCACATGAAAAACTTGCAAAGCATTCAGCTGCAAGATGTACAGGCGTGGTACAAAAAATGGTATCGCCCCAATAATGCTATTCTAGTGATTGTGGGCGATGTAGATCATCAAGCCGCATTGTTGCAAGTCCAAAAGTATTTTGGAGATATTCCGAAAGCACCTACGCCACCGCGCAATGATGTGTTGGAGTTTGAACAATTAGGTTATCGGCACATGGAATTGTCTGCGACTGTGCAAGTTCCTAATTTATATATGGCTTGGAATGTCGGTTCATTGGCAACAGCTAAAAATCCTCAAAATGCCTTCGCGCTCACTATCATCAAACAACTGTTAGACAGTGGAATTACTTCACGTTTAGAACAGCGCTTGGTCAGAAACAATAAGATTCTTAGCTCAGTCAGTGTCAGTTATGACCCGTATCAACGTGGGGATAGTTTGTTTAGTATTTCAGCATTGCCTGCAGCAGGTGTAACGTTAAGCGAAGCACAGGTCGCGATTCAAAACGAAGTGGATACGCTAAAACAGGATTTGGTCAATTCAAGTGAAATTGAGCGCGTGGTGACTCAATTTGTGGCCAATTGGATTTATAGTCAGGATGATTTGGCAGGACAAGCCCGAACCATTGGCAATTTGGAAGTCAATGGATTCAGTCACCGTTTAATCGATGTTTTACCACAACACTTCCAAGCGATTACTGCCCAGGATCTGCAACGTGTTGCGCAAAGTTACTTTAACAAAGACAGACTTAGCACCTTGTATTTATTACCTCAAAGCACAACACCTTAAACTGTGATTTTCATGAAAAAACATCTATTCAGCACGCTTATTTTAAGCACTAGTTTTAGCCTATGTTCTGCTAGCTTTGCGATGGAAACTGCCACCACAGCAGCGCATGATTTTGCTGAAACAGATGTAAGTACGCCTTTACAATCTTTGAGCTTGCTGCACAGTTTAAATGCCGTAAATGAATTGGTCGATGTTCGCGCTCCACAGGTATATGAATTAAAAAATCATCGACACGTACGCACTTTATTTGTCGAAAATCCTGCTTTGCCAATGGTTGATATCCAACTGACTTTTAATGCAGGTTCTGCCCGCGATGCAGAAATTGAAAAAGGTTTATTTGGCGTTGCCAATATGGCAGCCCAGCTGATTGATGAAGGCACCAAGCGTTATAAGGCAGAGGAAATTGCCGCAGCCTTTGAAACCACAGGCGCACGTTTTAGTACCACGGCGTACCGCGATATGTTTGTGGTACGGCTAAGAACACTGTCTGATCCGCAGAAAATGCAAACTGCCGTCAAAATGATGCTGGAAATACTGAAACATGCAACTTTTGAGCGTTCTAATATCCAGCGTGTGCAAAGCAATACACAAATTGGGCAAAAACAACTGCAAGAAAATCCAAGCCGTTTAATGAATATTCGCTTATATCGCGCAATTTACGGACAACATGCCTATTCAGAACCCATTACAGGCACCAATGGCAGCATCAAACGAATTCAACCAAAGCACTTACAACAATTTAGAGATCAGTTTCTGGTCGCGCAAAATATGAACATTGCCATTACAGGCAAATTAACCTTAAAAGAAGCAGAAAAACTTGCCAATACCATCAGCGCACATATTGCCCAAGGTGTTGCAGCAACAGCTTTGCCACAGCCTACACCTGCAACACGTTTCAACATCCAGCATATTCCCTACCGGTCACAACAGGCGCATGTCAGTATTGCACAACTTGCTACTACACGGGATGATCCTGACTATTTGGCTTTAGAAATTGCCAATAAAATGCTGGGCGGCAGCAGTTTCAATTCAATTTTGATGAAAGAATTACGAGTAAAACGTGGCTACACTTACGGTGTTAGCAGTTCGTTTCGTTTTACCCAAGCAGCGGGTTTGTTTAGCTTAGGCTATTCTACGCGCCAAGATCAGTTACTCGATAGTATTCAAGTCGCTCACCAGAGCCTAATTCAGTTTGTACAACAACCTATGAATTTAGAACAATTAAAAGAAACCAAAGCAGGTTTAATTCGTGCATTTCCGAATCAATACAGCAGCAATGCCAGTATTAATGCCCAGCTTGGGCACATCGGTTTTTATCGACTTCCTGCAAATTATTTAAGTGATTATGCAGAACGAGTGGAAAAAGTTACCGCTGAAGATGTGCAACGTGCAATTCGCAAACATTTGCATCCTGATCGTTTAACTTTAGTAATTGTGAGCGAACATTTAGATAAAGCCGCATTGGTAAAAATGCTGCAGGACAATTTACTCGCACCAACATCTTTAACACCGACACCGCACAATATGAATAACATGCCAACAGAAAAAATTACTCTTGCACCAAGGCAGGAAGTTGTTGAGCCCGATCTTGCTCCATTTGATGTGCCTGCATCAACTTTAAATAATGCACATAACGAATCGGACGTTGATTGAGTAAATGAACTGCCATGTCTTGGGTATTGGCATACATAGATTGTTGTGACAAACGCTCAACATTTTGAAATTGTTGCACCCCAACTGGGCGATAAAGCGCAACACTTGCTAAAGTTAAAATAATAAAAATGATACTCAGCACAACAATATTATAAATTTGCTCGAGTTTCAGTTGAGAAATAAATTGAATCGTTTTTTGAATTGCGTTGTGCATGACCTACCTCTAATCGCCTTAGTGTAGGATGCCCTTGTGAGATGTACAAGTTAAACAGCTCAATTTTACTGTATCGTCACAGTAAAAATTGAGCCTTTTTCTACAAATTCTACAAAGGATTTAGCTTTAGCCAATCGTGCCACGAATTACCGCAAAGTATAAAACCAATGCAATGACTGCAAGCACCAAGAAAATAGCAAATACACTGACACCGCCCTCTGCTTCGGCAGGATGCAGTTCATCTTCATCGGCAATACGGAGTAATTCACCATCATAATTACGATAAAACTCTATACGATCGCTTCGCTCTAAAGTTTTAGCAAAGTCAGCCACACGTTTACGTTGCGCCAAGCAGTATTCACCTAAATGAACATCTCGACGGAAAATTACCTCATCTAGTTTTTTACGGTGATGATGTGCCAACTCAATAATTTGAGAAGTCAATGGAGGTACATCAAAAGCACATCCGTCTACGGATCTTGTCATGTTGTTCTCCTTTTTTATCATGCTTAGAGCTTTAGTTTAATCAAAATTAAACTTGTTCAATGTTTAATCATGTAAACTTGAAATATGCTCATTAACCCCGATAATTGTTTGACAATTCAATCAAATTGTAATATTAGTTTAACAATAAAGCGTTAAATTGATATGAAGCCTAAAAGGTAGGCTTAAATAAGTAATCATAATTACAATAAGGAGTTTAATATGATTCAAACGATCTCTCACCATGACTTAGAGCATGTTTATGCAAATGCAGTAAACACGATTCATTCACAAATGAACTTCCAAGACGCGGTAAAACAACTCGAAGAAGCTGCACGTGCAGGACATGGTAAAGCGGCAATGTTCTTAGCAGAACTGTATTATCAAGGTTTCCGCGTAGAACGTGATTCATTGAAAGCGCAATACTGGCAAAACATGGCCACCATGCAAGCATAATAAAACGTCACTTAGGTGGCGTTTTTTTTGACCCTTTTTTTAGATGCTCCAACCATAAATACATATTTGTTTACGATTTTAAGCAAAGCTTAAACGGTATATTCATCAATTCTTTTTACAATATAGCCAAATTTTACAACCTTGCTTGATTATGAATCAGATTAACCAACTCCACCCTTTACCAAAGGATTTTCTGCTTAAAGTTACACTATTAAAATCAATGATGTACTGCGGTGTACTTTGGGGTTTATTCCATCAAGGTTGGGCAATGAGTTCAGATCACGATGATTATATTTTCCCTTTTTGGTTAAATGCGGTACAAGCGCATAAATATGCTGCTAAACACTGGCCACAATATAGTCCTCGTAAAATTTCCGCGCAGGATTTTGAGACTTTTTTATTACCAACGCTCACCCGTTTAAATGTCACGCCAACCTTGTTTGGTTCGTCAAGTCAAAAAATTAAACTGACCACTTCACAAATGAAGCATTTCTTTTTTAATGAACATGCGTTAAATATTGCTTAAATAAAAACTGAATAGAATTGACGTAAAAATCAACAATCGTGACTCTAAAGTATTTGCAATTTTTACAATTCACGTTACTTTAAAAGTCAAACAATAAACAACAAATCAGGACACAGAATATGACCAAGGTAACTCACGTTTTACAAGATAAAGCACATCACGAAATTTACACAATTCGCCCAGAAGCAACGGTTTTAGAAGCAATTAGTTTAATGGCTGAAAAAGGCATTGGTGCGTTGGTGGTTACCGATCAAAACAATCATGTGGTTGGTATTCTGTCTGAGCGTGATTACACCCGTAAAGTTATTTTGATGGAACGAACTTCTAAAAGCACAACGGTTAGTGAAATTATGACTGCTAAAGTACTGACCGTGACCAAAAACACCAGTGTGAAAGAATGCTTAAACTTAATTACTGACCATCATTTACGTCACTTACCTGTACTTGAAGGTGAGCAGTTGGTAGGTTTAGTGTCGATTGGTGACTTGGTGAAAGCGACTATGGATGATCAGCGCAAACTGATCGAGCAGTTACAACAATATATTGCAAGCTAAGACACTGTTTTATAAAACCTGCCAAATATAAAGTAAAGATAAAAAAACCGCCTAAACTTACACATTTAGGCGGTTTTTCATATTCAGTAGAATTAATTCAAACCTAATTTTTCTGCTACATAGTCTGAATCTTTATCACCACGACCTGAAAGATTAACCACAATTTTCACGTTTTTTGCCATTTTTGGTGCTTCACGTAATGCCCACGCCACCGCATGTGAGCTTTCCAAAGCAGGTACAATACCCTCTACACGTGACAACGTCATAAAGGCATCTAAACATTCTTGGTCAGTTGCCGTTGAATACTCCACGCGACCAATGTCTTTTAAGAAGCTATGCTGCGGCCCCACACCCGGATAATCCAAACCTGAAGCAATTGAATGTACTGGCAATGGCTCGCCTTGTTCATCTTCAAGCACATAACACGCCATACCGTGTAATTGACCCGGTTTACCCAAAGTTAAGGTTGCAGAGTGCTGATCTGTATCTAAACCATGACCTGCAGGTTCTACACCCACAAGCTTAACTTCTGGGTCATTTAAGAATGCGGTAAATGCACCCACTGCGTTTGAACCACCGCCCACACATGCCACGATATAATCTGGATTTACTCCAAAGCGTTCTTGGCTTTGCATTTTAATTTCATCGCCAATAATTGCTTGGAAATCACGTACCATTTTTGGAAATGGGTGTGGGCCAACCACCGAACCAATTGCATAAATATAATTTTTCGGGTCTTTTAAGTATTCTTCAAAAGCACTGTCTACAGCATCTTTTAAAGTCGCTGTACCACGTGTGACTGAAATCAGGTTAGCACCTAAAATTTTCATTTTCACGACGTTTGGATGTTCTTTTTCAATATCAACTTGTCCCATGTGAATTTCACATGGAATGCCCACAAGCGCACATGCCGTCGCCAAGGCTACCCCGTGCTGTCCCGCACCTGTTTCTGCAATCACTTTGGTTTTACCCATATATTTGGCTAGCAATGCTTCACCTAAACAGTGATTGATTTTATGTGCACCTGTATGATTTAAATCTTCACGTTTCAAATAAATTTGCGCACCACCCAACTGTTCAGATAAACGCTTTGCATGAAACAAAGGACTCGGGCGCCCTACATAATTTGCAAATAAATCTTTTAATTCATTTTGAAATTCTGCTGTATGACGAATTTCTTCATAAGCAAGGTTAATTTCATCCATGGCTTCTTTTAAATGCGGTGGAATAAACTGCCCGCCATATTGTCCGAAAAAACCTTCTTCATTCGGTAATGCGATGCCATTAATTTGATGTTCCATCTCGATCCCCTCAAATTGAAATTCACGTTGCTTATCGTATTGCTATTTCATCAATATGCATGCAATAACTGATATTGATAAAAAATTAATGGAAAAAATGGCGCTTATCGCGCCAAATATTTCGTCATATCTTCAATGCCTTTTAAAGTCATTGGATACATATGATTTTCAAAAATTTGTCGAATTAAACCAATGGTATGTGTGTAATGCCAATAGCCTTCCTGTTCAGGATTCAGCCATGCGGTTTTTTCAAAATGCTGACGCAGACGTTGTAACCAAACTTGCCCTGCCTCATCATTCATATATTCTACCGAACCACCAATCGAATTCAGCTCATAAGGTGCCATACTCGCATCACCGACCACAATTACCCGATAGTCGCGTCCATAGGTATTAAATAAATCCCACGTATTCATACGGGTACTGCTACGGCGTAAATTGTCTTTCCAAACATAGTCGTATAAACAGTTGTGGAAATAAAAATATTCGAGGGTTTTAAACTCAGTTTTGGCCGCACTAAACAGTTTTTCACATTGGGCGATGTGTGCATCCATCGAGCCACCCACATCAAACAACATCAACACTTTGACGCGATTACGACGTTCTGGCACCAATTGCACATCTAAAATGCCCTGTTTGGCAGTTTCTCGGATAGTGCCATCAATATCCAATTCTTCAGCTGCACCTTGACGGGCAAATTTACGCAAACGACGCAGTGCCAATTGCATTTGTCGTGTACCTAAAATCTGTTCATCGTCTAAATTTCGATACTGACGCTGCTCCCAGACTTTAACAGCTGAACGCTTACGTCCAGGCCCACCAATGCGTACACCTTCAGGATGATCACCAAAAGCACCAAACGGTGATGTACCGCCCGTACCAATCATACGGTTGCCACCCTGATGCTTTTTATGCTGCTCGCGTAAACGCTCTTCCAGCATTTTCATCAATTCTTCTAAAGAACCTGCTTTTTTCAGCTCTTCGCGTTGTTCTGGCGTGAGATGTTTTTCTAATAGTTCTAAGTCGAACCAGTCTTTAGGCAATTGATGAACTTGCTGCAGTAAATCATCTAAATCAAAAGTGGAAATGCCATCAAAATAATCTTTCATGGCACGGTCAAACTTGTCAAAAAAACGCTCATCTTTGACCATGACGGTTTTAACAAGTTGATAGAATTCATCTTGATCTGCAAAAACCAGACCCGATGCCACCGCCTGATTTAAGTCAATCAATTCACGTGTGGTGACAGGTACACCGTAACGTCGCAAGGTATAAAACAAGCGCACGAACATGGCGTTGTCCTCCCTTAACGGCGCGACATAAAGGCTAAACGCTCAAGCAATTGCACATCTTGTTCATTTTTGATTAATGCACCGTATAAAGGCGGAATGGCTTTGCTTTTATCGCTATTACGCAAAATATCTTCCGGCATGTCATCTGCCATCAATAGGCTTAACCAATCAATTAATTCAGACGTAGATGGTGGTTTTTTTAAGCCCGGAACTTGGCGCAATTTAAAGAAAACTTGTAAAGCTTCTGAAACCAATGTGCTTGAAATATTCGGGAAATGCACATCGATAATATCGCGCATGGTCGCTTCATCTGGGAAATCAATATAATGGAAGAAACAACGACGTAAAAAAGCGTCTGGCAGCTCTTTTTCATTATTTGATGTGATGATCACGATTGGACGTTGTGTTGCCGTAATGGTTTCGCCTGTTTCATAAACATAAAACGACATTTTATCGAGTTCATGTAGCAGGTCATTTGGGAATTCAATATCTGCCTTGTCAATTTCATCAATCAACAACACACAGCGTTCTTCGCTGGTAAATGCTTCCCACAATTTCCCGGGTTTAATATAGTTTTTAACGTCATACACACGGTCATCGCCCAGTTGGCTGTCACGCAAACGCGACACTGCATCATATTCATATAAACCTTGCTGCGCTTTGGTGGTCGATTTAATGTGCCATGTAATCAACTTTAAACCCAAACTTTTAGCAACTTGCTCTGCCAATAAGGTTTTACCTGTACCTGGCTCACCTTTCACCAAAAGCGGTTTTTGCAAAGCACGTGCGGCTTTCACCGCAAGTTTTAAACTATCAGTCGCAATGTACTGATCTGTACCCGAAAATTGTTGCGCATCAACAGACATGATTTTACCTTAATTGTTTTAGTTACAGTGGTGAGGTATTTTTCTTGGCTTTATAAGTCGTTTGTTTAAGACAGTATCTTGACCAGAAATAACCGATCAATAAGCCAAGACCGATCACAAATAAAATGGCAGATAAATTAGACCAAACCAATGGGGTTTCTTTGGTTAAAACACCAAAAAGAAGTCCAAAGATGGCTGGGGCAAGTGCTGCATTGCTGCCTTCTGATACTGTTGGGGTAAGTAAAATTGCAAACAGCACAATCCAAGTGATACCACCTAACGGATTGGGCAAGCGTTTGGCAATTTCGTACCAGCACCATAAAATAATGGCACTCCCCAACAAATAAACAGAAACAGCAATTGCAGTTTCAGGAATTGAATCCAATCCAGTCATCACACTATTCATTTCTCAACTCCTGAATAAAGCTTAAGCACCACGTAAACCTTCTGGTTCAACGGCATTTGGGTTAATTAAGCCTTCTGGTGGCACTTGAATAAAGAAGCCACGTGTTTGAATAGAATCCATGACATGCAAAACATTCACACGTGCCAACTTACGGCTTTCAGACAGTTGCAAATCCATTACAAATGTCGCACGACCAAATGCAACTCGCATTGGCTCAGGTAAAACCTCTAGCGGGTTAAACGCTTCTGCTTGATCTTCAGTTTGCTCAGGACGGGCGATGTATAAATACATCTCATCTTTTTTGCTCGATTTATAAATTGAACAGTGCATAAACAACAAAACTCTAAAAACTCAGGCAAAGGATACAACAAAAAAAACCGAGATACATTAACCATTATTAACGCATTGGTCTATGTTTACACTCAAACAAAGAATGGCGTGAAAATTCATCCATTTTCAGGTGAAAAACGGCTTTATTTAAAATGTGGATCGGTTTGATTTATTCAGCAACTTTCATCTGACCAGACAAATAACGCTCGTCGGCATGTAAAACTTCAATTAAAGGCTTGGTAAGTAATTCATAACGCCAACCTAACAAATAGTTAGGCAAATCTTGCTCATCGTTATGAAATACCACATGCTGATAAAGCGCATTGAGCCATTTTTTACGCAGCAAAACTTCTTTTGGAATTTGAGTTTCCTGTACGGCACGTTGAATCACCTGTTCTACATTTTCGCCCACTTCTTTTGAAGAATGACGAATTGGTCGCGCCATACGTAATGGCCATTGTGATTGATCAGGCAAATATTTAATTAAATCTAAAATAGTTTTGCCATGTTCACGCACAATATGCGCACGTAAATCTTTAATAGTACTGAGCTGGAACTGATTTTTAGGATTTTTCTCGACCAAGTCCAGCATAGTAGAATTACGCAAAATAAAACTACGTGGTTGGTTTAAGGCTTTTACCATTTGCTCACGCCAAACGGCCAATTGTTGTAATTGCATAAGTTGACGGCGTGAATGACGATAGTTGCCCACATCCTGATACAACAACTCTAAAGGTGTTTCTTCACCAATTTCCTGAGTTAAATTGCGGCAATCTTCTTGTGCAAAATCCAGTAAATAATTTTGTTTTAAGTCGGTTTGTACCTTATCTGCCAATTGCATTAGATACAGCACATCATTGGCAGCATAATTTAACTGCTCATCGGACAACGGACGTGCAAGCCAGTCTGAGCGAGTTTGCCCTTTATCAATATCGACATTGAGCATGGTTTTTAAAGCGTTTTGATAACTGACTTGTAAACCATGCCCTAAAAATGACATGCCAACTTGGGTATCAAACACGTTATCTAAGTTTTTTTGCTGTGCATAATGATAAATTAAATCAATATCTTCACCGCAGGCATGAAAAATATTTTGCTGCGCTTGAAACAGTTTTTCCCAAAATGCACTTAAATTTAACGAAGTCCCATCTAACAAATAGACCTGATCATTCACATTAATTTGGAATACACCCAATTTTGGCCATAAAGTATCGACCTTAATAAATTCGGTGTCTAAACCATAAATGCTGTTTTGGCTCATTAATGCCAAGACATTTTCAAAGTCTTTTTGTTGGTGAATAAATTGGAACATAGCGAGCAGGTAAAACAGGATTCTCTAGGGGTTCATTTTAAACATTAAATAGCATTTAGCTATAAAAATATGTCCAGTATTTTCAATTTTTATCTTATTTCTAAGTCGATACAGTGAAAATTTAAATTTTTTATCGTTTTTTTATCTTAATTTGATTTTTTATTGGCTTTAAAGGCAAGTAGTCCTTTTCATGGATGATTTATCAAATGACTATTCACATGAAATAAGCACCTAAATGCTTATTTCATTCGCATCCGATTATGCACCGCCTGACTTAAAGTATGACTATCGACATATTCAAGTTCACCACCTTGCGGCACACCTTGCGCAATACGGGTCATCTGCACAGGCAAATGTTTGGTTGCTTCTACCAAATAGTGTGCTGTCGCTTGACCTTCTACGGTTGCATTGGTCGCCAAAATGACTTCAGTAATGTTGCCATCACTTAAACGCTGAACCAAATACGGAATACCAATTTCGTCAGGCCCAATGCCATCTAATGGCGATAAATGCCCACCTAAAACATGGTATTTGCCACGAAAACTGCCGCTTTGCTCAATCGCCATGACATCGGCCGGAGATTCCACCACGCAAAGTAAGTGTGCATCACGATCATGTGAGGCGCAAATATTGCAGACTTCATCTTCCGTTAATGAGTGACAAATTGAACATTCATGAATATAGCTAGTAGCTTCGTTCAAAGCATGAGCCAAACCGACTGCACCTTCTCTATTTTTCATAATCAGGTGCAATGCCATGCGTTGAGCCGATTTTGGCCCAACACTTGGCAAAATGCGTAGCGCTTGTACCAGTTGATCAAAACGATCACTAAACATACGCCGTTCCTTAGAATAAACCAGCCAAGCCCGGTGGCAAGCCCATGCCTGAGTTTGCAGACTTCATTTTTTCTTCAGAAATTGCTTCGGCTTGACGGGCAGCATCATTCATTGCAGCGGCAATCAAATCTTCAATCATGTCTGCATCGTCTTGCAATAATTCAGGGTTGATTTCAATGCGTTTGACCACATTACGGCAGGTCATAGTCACTTTCACTAAACCACCACCTGCTTCTGCATGCACTTCAGTTTGCGCAAGTTCTTCTTTGGCTTTTTTAATGTTGTTTTCCACTTCTTTTTGCATGCGCTGTGCTTGCTGCATCAACATATTAATGTTCATAAAAATCTCCGAACAAATGATCTATTTAGTTTTAAATGAGGTCTAAACCGCGCTCGATGTCGCGAATAATATCATCAATATCTTCCAAGCCAACAGAAACACGAATTAAACCTTCGCTGATACCTGCTGCTTGTTTGGCTTCTGGGGTCATTCTGCCATGCGATGTTGTTGCAGGATGGGTAATGGTTGATTTTACATCGCCCAAATTACTGGTGATAGATAGGAAGCGTGTGTTGTCAATCACAGTCCACGCGCCTTCACGCTCGCCTTTCACCACAAAAGATACAACACCACCAAAGCCAGACTGTTGCTTTTTCGCCAACTCATGCCCCGCGTGATGCGGCAAGCCTGCATAATACACTTTTTCAACTTTTGGATGTGCATCTAGCCACTCGGCAAGTTTTTGTGCGCTGGCACAATGTGCTTTCATCCGCAGGCTTAAAGTTTCTAAACCTTTTAAGAAGATCCATGCGTTAAATGGACTTAATGAGTTACCCAAAGTACGAATCACACCGTTGATTTCTTCAACCAGTTTGTCTTTACCTACCACAGCGCCGCCTAAAGCACGCCCTTGCCCATCAATATATTTGGTCGATGAGTAGATAATTAGGTCAGCACCAAATTTAATTGGTTGTTGTAAAACTGGGGTACAGAAGGTGTTATCAACTGCAAATAAAGCATTATTTGCATGTGCAATATCGGCAATGGCTTGTAAATCGCCTACTTGTGCCAATGGATTCGATGGCGTTTCAATAAATAAAAGACGTGTGTTTGGACGAATGGCTTGTTTCCAGCTGTCTAAATCTTCTAAATCAACAAAAGTGACATCGACACCAAACTTCATCACGTATTTTTCAAATAGTGAAATGATCGAGCCAAATACAGCACGTGAACAGACTACATGATCACCCGCTTTAAGATAAGCCAAAGTGATCGCATGAACGGCCGCCATACCCGAACTTGTCGCAACCGCACGTTCTGCACCATCTAATACTGCCAAGCGTTTTTCAAAAGCCTGTACAGTTGGGTTGGTATAACGTGAATAGGTATTGCCTTCAATTTCACCTGAGAATTTTGCAGCTGCATCGGCAGCATTTTCACAAACAAATGATGAAGTCAGGAAAATTGGCTCACTGTGTTCGCCTTCAATTGTACGGTTGTGTCCGGTACGAATTGCCAAAGTATCTAATTGATATTCAATGTCGTCGTGTTGACTCATCTTTACTGCTCAGCCCTAAACTTAGTCCTAAGACCTGTTTGTTAAATAATTGCCAACATTTTGAGCGCCAAGCGCATTTAAGGTCAAGGTAAAATGTATAAATATCGCTTAGACTTCATTCAAATCGGCGCCACGTGTGATGGAACACCTCATGAATCAGCTACAAAGAAAATTTAATCCGCACCGAAAAAAGCTTAAAAACCTCAGCACTCGCTTATTTAAAAGCCGTGATTTGATCTTATCTCAGACCACGCCATACGACATCGTGGCACGTTATAAGTATGCGCAGATTCGCTATTACGCTTCGCCAGATAAGCAATATAAAGAGCCGCTGGTTTTTGTTGCGCCTTTAGCAATTACCATGTCGATTTATGACTTATATCCTTATCGCTCTTTAGTGAAACATTTTCAGCATAGCGGTTTTGATGTGTATTTGGTTGATTGGGGACAATTGACCTATCAACATTGTCATTTAAATTTTATGGCTTTTATTCAGGATGCAATCCCTAATTGTATTCAACTCATTTTACAACACGCCAAAGTCGAACAAATTTCACTACATGGTTGGAGTATGGCGGGTATTTTTGCCATGCTTTATACCGCCGACCAACAAACAACTCATATTAAAAACTTGATGGTTTTGGGTAGCCCTGTAGATAGCTATGCTTCGGGGCGGGTTGGTAAACTCTTTCAACTGACCAATCAACTGATTTCTAAATATCCCAAATTGCAACATGCCTTTTATTCAGGAAAAATTCCAAAGCATTTAATTCATACACCGGGTTTAATCAATGCGATTGGTTTTAAGATTTTAGACCCTAGAGCATGGCTGGAAAGCAATAAACAGATGCTGTCGAATCTGCACGACTTACAAACCTTGCATGAAAACGCAACTTTAGCCAATTTTTTAAATAATATGATTGATTATCCGGGTGGGATTAATCAGGACATGGTATTGAATGTATGGCTGCAAAACCCACTCAAACAAGGTCATATTCAACTCAAACAACATCAGATAGACCTTAAAAATATTCATTGTTCACTTTTGGTCGGTGCGGGTGATAGCGATCAAATTGTCACTGCTGAAGCTGCTCAACCTTTATGTGAATTGACAAGTAGTACCGATGTCACGTTTACTCTTATTCCAGGTGGACATTTGGGTTTAATGTCCAGTCAAAAAAGTGCCAATGAATTCTGGCCTAAACTGACCACTTGGTTAGAACAACGATCTAGCAAAATTGCATAAAGAGAGCAAAAACATGATTCAATCTGTTGCATTTATTGGCTTAGGCGCAATGGGCTACCGCATGGCAGCCCATTTACCTAAACATTTTGATACGGTCTATGTCTGGAATCGTAACTTTGCCAAAGCCGAGCAACATGCTGCTGAATATGGCACACAAGCGGTTGAATTGGCTCAAGCGGTGCAAGCAGATATTATTTTTTCTTGCTTGCCCACCAGTACCGAAGTTGAAAACCTGATTGCACAAGTTCAACTTAAAGCAGGTTCAGTCTGGGTCGATTGCACCAGTGGCGTACCCGAAAGTGCTAAAAAATTGGTACAACAACTTGAAGCACAACAGATCGACTTTTTAGATGCACCTGTAAGCGGACAAACCATTGGTGCAGAAAATGCCACATTAACAGTCATGATTGGCGGTAAAGCTGCTGCTTTTGAAAAAGCCCTACCTGCAATTCAGGCTTTTGGTAAAGTGATTCAGCATGTGGGTGAACCTGGTGCTGGCTTTGCCGTAAAAGCGGTGAATAATATGTTAATGGCAGTGAGTTTGTGTGCTGCAGCTGAAGGTTTTACCACCTTAAAAGCACATGGCGTAAACTTAAATCAGGCCTTGCAATGCATAAATGCTTCAAGTGGTAAAAGCGCAGTAACGGAAATGATTTTGCCGCAGCGAGTACTGAATCGCGCTTTTCCAAATACTTTTGCACTCCCTTTACTGGCTAAAGACACAGGTATCGCATTAGATTTAGTCCATGAAGCAGCTTTGCCTGCACCTGTATTGGCTTTAACCCAAAGCCTGATTCAAGCAGCAAATTTAACCGCAGAAAAAGACAGTGATTTTTCCACTGCTGTGAAAATGTATGAATTATGGAGTAATATTACCCTAGAGTAAGAACTCGCCATTGAATATACAGCCATAAACCCAATAATGTGTATTAAGTGGCTAGTCACACCATCATTAAGTAGAGGAAACTCTTATGAACAAGTTTAGCATTGCCGTATTTGCAAGCCTTGCAACTTTAATTGGGGCAAGTTCAACTACTTTTGCATCTGAACAAGAATGTCAGAAACTGAAAAATGACCACGATGTTATTTATGCATCTAAAGGGTTCTGCTTCAAAGACCCAGAAGCTAAAGCACGTTTTGGTAATGACAACTGCTATACAACCAAACCTAAGTTTTCTGAAAAAGAACAACAACGTCTTGACGCAATCAAAGAACGTCAAAAAGAACTGAACTGTAAATAACCGTTCTGAAATATCAAAGCTGAATTTAAGGAATCATAATGGCTTACGATGATCAAAATATTTTTGCAAGAATTCTACGTGGCGAACTTCCTGCAATTAAAGTGTATGAAGATGACCAAGTGCTTGCTTTTATGGACATCATGCCGCAAGCCGATGGTCACACTCTTGTGATTCCTAAAACGCCTGCGGTGACTTTACTGGACTTACCTGCAGATGCAGCAGCATATACCATTCAAATTGTGCAAAAAATTGCAAAAGCAATGCAGCAAGCTTTGGGTGTAGATGGTATCGTGTTAATGCAATTGTCAGGTACAAGCGCAGGTCAAACTGTCCCCCACGTGCATTTTCACTTAATTCCAACATCGGTTCATCAACTTGGGAAACATGCTGCACAAATGGGCGACCAAGACAAAATTAAAGCCCAAGCGGAAAAAATTAAAGCAGCGCTTTAAATATTTCAAAAATGTCATACAAAAAAAATGGAGCAGCTGCTCCATTTTTTTGCATTCAGCTTTCTTCATTCATTTATATCACCATTTATGACACTAAGATGTCTTTCCCTTTGCAATTAAGTTATTTATTTCACATATTTTTCTATAAATAAAAATGTAATCATTAAAAAAATGCGAATAAAAGTAAGTTTTTGATCTAATTTGTTCTTTTTAATAATTTTGAAATATCTCCTTAATATTACTGTCGCATTTGTAAGGAATACTTAGCACCAATAGAGAACAGCAGTAGATCTACCCTACTTCTGAACAATGTTTAGGACTAAAAACAATAGTCTGTATTGGAGCTACACATGAAAAAAACGCTTTGCGCATTAGCAGTTGGGGCAACCTTCTTAACACCAGCATTAGCTATGGCTGCTGATGTTAAAGTTTATGGTCGTGCACACGTATCTTTAGACTATCTTGATGATGGTAAAGACTATAACGAAGTTGGTCTTTCTTCTAACTCATCACGTTTAGGCTTCAAAGCTGAACAAAAATTAGAAAACGGCATGACTGTTTTTGGTCAAGTTGAACAAGAAGTTAACTTTGCTAGCGGTAGCCAAGATGGTAAAAGCGTAGACTTTGCTACTCGTGATACTTTCGTAGGTTTAAAAGGTGACTTTGGTCAAGTACGTACAGGTCGTTTTGACAGCCCATTTAAAGTTGCTCGTGGTCCAGTGAACTTCTTTGGTGATATGGTTGGTGACATTCGTAACGTAACACGTGTTAGTGATAATAAGTTTGATGAACGAAATGAAAATACCGTTGAATATAAATCTCCTAAATTCGGTGGTGGTTTTAACGTACTTGCAGCTTTATCATTACATCCAAGCACTTCAATTCCCAAAGATGCAACGACCGGAGAAGGTCAGGACGACAATAAAGCTTACGATCTGGCTTTAACTTATAAAGAAGGTCCTGTTGACTTTGCAGCTGCTTATGAACGCTATGAAGAAAACTCTGCAATTGGCTCGGGTGAGCGTGATGGATTCCGTATCGCAGCAGCATACAAAATCACACCAGAACTAAACTTAGGTGGTTTATACCAATATCTTACACATGACTTGGAAGGTACTGCAACCAAATATGCTGATGCACAAGTATTTGGTGTAGCGGCAGACTATAAAGTAGCACCAAAGACTTATGTACGTGGTCAGGTATTCCACCGTGACGTTGACACCGAAGATGCAAACTCTACACTTTTAGCAGTTGGCGTGGAACATCGTTTAGACAAGGCTGTACGTGTATACGCAAACCTTGCAACCATGTTAAATGATAAAAATGCTGATCTTACTCCTTGGAAAGAAGGTCGTAGCTTTGGTAACTCCGTAAAAGGTGCTAAAGACGAAAACTCAACAGCTCTTTCTTTAGGTTTCCGTTACGACTTCTAAGTCTGAACCAAAACTTAAAATATAAAAACACGCTTCGGCGTGTTTTTTATGCTCTACTGTTTTAGCTATATTTAGAAACAGGTAAAAAAGCCAGCAAATTTGCTGGCTTTGTTTATCCAAATCTCTTTTACTAAGCTGGATTTTTCAGTATTAACGCTTTAAAAACCCAGACACTAAATTCATCACTTGTTGAATATCGTCATTGGCTTCTTTCTTACTGGTTTGCTCACCTTGTGGTGTCAATGAATCAATAATTTGCGGCAATACTGCAGAAATCGCATTATAAATATCTTGCTTTGGCGCCTGAGTTTGCTGTGCGACCTGCTCTACATCGACATCATCAAATAAACTTTGTACTTGTTCAGCACCTACATGCGCATTTTCACCTGGGCCTGTAGACACCCAATCATCCACCTGACTAGTTAAGCCTTGTCCTTTGAGTTTATCCAAAGCACCTTGCAAGCCACCCTGTTTTTGAATCCATGCCAACACCAAAGGCAAAACTGCAATCAATAAACTTTGTGCACCTGAAGCACCTGCAGCAGAACGCTGTTGTTGCCCACCTAACTGACCAAGTACTGAACCCAAAATACCACCCAAACCGCCTTGTGCAGATTGTTGGTTATTGCCACCAAGTTGCCCCAAAACCGAGCCTAAAATACCGCCCAATCCACCCTGAGATTGATTAGATTGCTGATTAGCGCCCAATGCCTGCCTTGCTAACATTTCAACAATATTGCTTAAATTGGTCATTTTATTTTCCTCATCATGCCTTATGACAGCATACGAAGTTTTGACTGAATTTCGCGCTTGAAATTGTTAAATTTTGCAATATCCTAAATTTATGTTAAGCATTTAACATTATTATGTTTTTGTTAGTTTAATCCTGCACTTACCAACGGAATTTATCCCAATTTTCAGGATTTGCCCAAAACTTTGAGTTAAACCAATCAGGTACGTGCTTATAAGTTAAAATATTAAATTGCCATAAGCATAAATGATGCTCCTCAAAGCGATGTTCAATCAATTGCGTAAAACCAAGCGCTCTAAGCAATTGCTCATCTTCACGTGCAGCAATTACCACAATACGCTTTGCCAATAAATCACGTAGCTTCACCAAAATTTGCGAGGTGTGTTGCGGCGTCTGCAAAGCAAAATCTGAAGCATCCAAAAATATAACTGCCAAATCAAAACGTTGGGTAAAAGGCAGATTTAAAAATGCCAATGCGCTAAAATACTGCCATTGGATAGTTGGCTGCTCATCAGCCGCTTGATTGTTATGCTTCGGGCTTGCTTCAATATTTTGCCCTATACACAATGCAGTCGAAATTGGCTGTTGTTGAGACAAATCATCAATCAATGCTTGAATTAAACGCATTTCAGCCATCACTGCATTCCTTTATTTTTGAGAGAGTATTCTTATGGAACTACAAGGCATTTGCCATAAAATGCACGCAGGTCTTAAGGACCATAGTGTAACTGATGAACAGGTACACAAGGCAAATGTTGAATATAAATTTATTCTAGACCGTTCAGAAATTGATCTGCCTTTTCAGCTTGGGCAAGAACTTGAACTGGAATGGACTAGCAATATTTATTGTGTTTCTTGTGGCGTAAAAACCCCAAAATCTTATTCGCAAGGACATTGCTTTAAGTGTTTTAAAACCAAAGCATCTTGTGATATGTGCATTATGAAGCCTGAAACTTGTCACTATCATTTAGGTACCTGTCGTGAAGATAGTTTTGCTCAAGAAGTTTGCTTTCAACCGCACATCGTATATTTAGCCAATTCAAGTGCTTTAAAAGTGGGAATCACCCGTTTAGGTCAAATGCCAACACGTTGGCTAGATCAGGGCGCAACTCAAGCCTTGCCAATTATGAAAGTCGGCTCACGCCGTTTATCTGGGCAATTGGAAGTTATGTTTGGTACACAAGTCGCAGATAAAACCGACTGGCGCAAACTACTCAAAGGCGAAGCAGAGCCGCTAAACCTAATTGAAGTGCGTGAACAACTGATTGAAGAGTTTGCGCCTAAAATTCAGACCATTCGTGATGAGTTTAGTCAAAACCTTGAATTCAACGAAACGGTAGAGCTTTTAGATCAGGAACTTCCGCGTGAATTTGTGTACCCTGTAGAACAGTATCCTGAGAAAATTAAATCGCATAACTTAGATAAAACCCCAATCATTCGCGGCAAACTGCAAGGAATTAAAGGGCAATATTTAATCTTGGATACAGGTGTCATCAACATTCGTAAATACACAGGTTATGAGCTAAAAATTCGCGCTGAATAAATCTTGAAACTGCTTACTTAATCATTTTAGATGCACAAAAAAACCAGCAAATTTGCTGGTTTTTTTGTAGATGTTCATCACTTATTTGATTTTCGCTTTCGATTTCAAATATTGCGTATAGTCATCTAGCTCTTGTTGAGCACGTAATTGTTGATACAACTGCGCTAACTCTTTCAGTTGCTCAGGCGTTAAAGCATTCGATGTAGTATCGTTTACATTTGATACAGCTACCACCACCAATTCATTTGGTATAGATGCTGTTGTTACTGACCACATACCATCTTTAGGCGCAAGCACACTAAATGCAGCACGTTCAATTTCACGCTTTAACAAACCATCTGCACGGGTGAATGTGCCTGCATTTTCAAAACGGATTTGGTTTTTCGCCAAAACGGTCGCTGCAGGTTGAGTTTTAAAGGCATCCAACGCAGCTTGAATATCTTTTTTCGCTGCATCAAAGGCTTTTTTCTCAATCAGTTTAGCTTTTACGCGGGGTGTTGCTTCTTCTAAAGTTTGCACACCTGCGGCATGGTAATTACGCACTTTCATCCATACCACATCGCCATTGGCTAAAGTAATGTTACTCGATGCGTTGCGATCGCCATTTTTCACATCATCATTAAACAATTTAACTTTGACAGATGGCTGGCTTAAAACAGGATGCTGCGCCGCCAAAGTTAAACCATTAACAGATTCGACTTTGGCCGTTTTCACTTCTTCTGCCACAACATCTAAAGCATCACTACTCACCACCAATTCATTTAAGCTGTTGATGGTATCGGTATACGCATTTTCAGTTTTGGCTTTTTGCAACTCTGCCATTAAACGTGCTTTTTGAGTTTCAAACGCAGGGACTTGAACTGTAGCACCTTCTGTTTGAATCACATGATAGCCATATTGAGTTTTAATCGGCTGTGATACTTCACCAGATTTTAAGCTACCCACGGCTTTGTCAAAGGCATCGCCAAATACGCCTGCTTCATAACCTGCAACCTCACCACCTTTGGCTTTAGACTCAGGATCATCCGAATACTTTTGTGCAGCTGCAGTAAAGCTTGTACCTTGTTTAATTTCAGCTGCGGCTTGCTCTGCAAGTTTTTTAGCTGCGGCATCATCACGCGCATCGGTGGTGATTAAAATATGTTTCACTGTCGGTACAGCAGCACCTTTTTGAGTTTCGACAAACTTTTGATAAGCCTGTTGTAACTCTGCGTCAGTGACAGCCGTATTTGCAGGTGCAATATTGGCTGGAGTCACCACAATGTAATCGACATCAACGCTAGCAACCTGTTTAAAGGCATTGGCGTGCTGTTCATAATACGCAGCAATCTCTTGTGCATTTGTGGTGATGTTTTTCTTGTAGTCATCTAACTTAATGCTAGATAAATGCAAAGTACGTTGCTGGGTTTGTAAATTGGCAATTTGCTGAATATCAGACGGGCTAACTAAAGCATAATCGGTAAAGCTAGCACTCAGCATTTTTAACGCATGGTCTTGGCGTAAATTTGCCACAAGCGCCTGATTGGTCATGCCTACAGATTGCAGATAGTTCGCATACAAGCTTTCAGAAAACTTGCCATCTTGTTGGAAATTCGGTTGCTGTGCAATCATTTGTTCAATTTGTGCATCGCTCAAAGAAATCCCTAATTTCTCAGCTTGTTGTAATAACAAGGTACGTGCAACCAACGTATCTTTGGCTTTGTTTTGAATATAATTTTGATTCAATAGTGTTTCATCACCATTGGTATAGGCCAAGTATTGTTCTTTCAAGGAATTGGTCAGATTATCTAATTCTCGTTTTGAAATTTGCTGACCATTGACTGTTTGTGCAGTGTCTTCAGACTGACCTCCACTAAAATATCCTTCAATACCTACAAGTGCTAAAGGGGTCAAGAACAAGACGAGCAAAACTTTGCCCAACCAACCCTTAATAACTTTACGAAAAGATTCCATAAGTATTCCAATATTTTATTTGTGCGAGATTTTAACTGAAAACCCTCAACGAATGAATGCGTTGAAGCCGTTTATTGACATTATTAATAAAAAACGCGCCAATTGGCGCGCTTTCTTGGCATTTTAAAAGATTATGCTACTGAATCTTTTAAACCTTTACCCGCTTTAAAGCTTGGTACTTTGCTTGCTTTAATTTCAAGTGTAGCACCTGTTTGTGGGTTACGACCTGTGCGAGCAGCACGCTCTTTCACATTAAATGTACCAAAACCAACGAGGGTTACAGTATCACCCGCTTTAAGCGCTTCAGTAATAGAAGCAATTGTTGCGTCTAAGGCCTTACCTGCATCAGTCTTAGACAATCCCCCTTTCTCTGCAATTGCATCGATTAATTCTGATTTATTCATGAAAATTACGTCCTCTTAATATCGTTTATTTAAGGTCCAGAGATTTAATTTAAATTACCGTAACGCCTTTATAGCAATGCTTTGAGGGTAAAAGCAATACTCCCTGCACGCTTTTATGCAAAATAAATGGTAAAAACGATGGAACTGTTAGCCTCTATTCAGTTTTGCCCTAAAATACCCGATGTATAATAAAGCAACATCCTTTAAGCCCCCTTTCCACAGAATTACTTTTTCGCAACATCTTCTTTTAATTGTTTATTTTCTTCAATCAACGCATCGACTTTGGCATGTAATTGCAGTACCAATTGCTCCAAATGTTGTAGGTCTTTTGCTGTCACCAAGCCAATTCTATTTAAAGAATGATTGACGCTATGGTCAATTAAACGCTCAACTTTATCTTTAGTATCAATGACCGACTCTTTGGCTTTTTCAGACACTTTTTCAACTGTTTGATCGGCAATTTCTGTAGTTTTAGATTCTAATTCCTCACCCACCTTGACCAGAGAGTCAAACAATTTATTGCCTTCTTCTTCTGCGCGTGAAAATGCACCTAAACCTGCTAGCCAAATTTGCTTGGTATATTTACGAAAATCGAGTGATGATTTACGTCCTGAGCGTAATTTATCTTTATTTTTCAATGTGGTTTCTGGTTCAACCAAATGCTCTTCTACGCTATCCGTCGTTTTTTCCATGAACCTCTCTCCTGCTTATTTTATGCGCACATAAATGTAATAAACCTACAAAATGCTTTCATAATAGCAAATTAAATACTTGATCGTTTTGCTAAACTGTTCTACAAAGCAAGATTATTCGCTGCGCTTCTTAGAATGTATTCTCAACGAAGCGCAAAACAAGGAATTCAACTTTAGATTTAGGGACTTGATTTTATGAGTGATTCGCAACAAAGACAAAGTAATCCACATTTGTTGCTGACCATGCTCATGATTGTGCTGGAAACAATTTTTAGCTTTATTCTAAAACATGATCGTGTGGTCGCTTTGCAGGCTAAAAAGTTTGTCGACCAGAAAATCACCATTAAAATTAATAGCTATATTCCTTATTTCGACATTTACGTGGAATTCAATCCAAACGGCATCTTATTTGACAGCAAAGCACCTGAACAAGCTGTCGATTTAGATGTGCGCACCACCCTCATAGATTTATTTAAAATCTTTATTTTAGGTAATCGTCGCAGTATTAAACACATGCGTATAGATGGTGACATTACCCTTAAAGATGAGTTTCGTGATCTAATTTTGCATTTTAGTGCACCCAAAGTTTTAGCTGACTGGAAACAATGGCTGAAAGAAGCACCGCAAGAACAAGAAGTGATTGGTTCTAAAAAGCGCATTGCCCCACTTTTAGACAAAATTGATGAACAACGCTCTAAGATCAACACCCTACAAGTTGAGCTTAAACAGCATAAAAACCGTATTCGTCGGATTGAACGTCGTCAAAAGCGCATTAACATCGTCTTTGGTGTAATAACAGTACTATTAATTACGTTATTAGTGTATAATTTATGGATCGTTTAAACGCATTAAAATATCAAGAAAAACAGCGTAAATCCTCGCGCACAATATCACAATAAAATACTTGACTAATTTAGTCGGGATTCATAGAATACCCATATCTAGTCTAATCATGTGTATCGAATCATGCGCTTAACAACTCGCGGTCGCTACGCAGTGACTGCTCTACTTGATTTAGCTTTGCAGCCAACTGAACAAACGATCACGCTTGCTGAAATTGCAGCCCGTCAAACTATTTCTGTTGCTTATCTTGAGCAGTTATTCGCAAAACTTAAGCGCCACGGCTTAGTGTCTAGTGTTCGCGGTGCTAACGGTGGTTACCATTTAGCACGTAGTGCAAATGAAATCACTGTGCTAGAAATCATTGAAGCCGTAAACGAAACTGTTGATGCAACGCGTTGCGACCATAAAGGCAACTGTCAAAATGGTGCAATGTGCTTGACTCACGACTTATGGCAGGAACTCTCCCATCATATTGCCGACTATCTCGCTAAAATCTCACTTGCTGATTTAGTTGCGCGTGACAACGTACAAACTGTTGCCATTCGCCAGAACACAGCACCGTTTGATTCAGCTCTGTTATCGGTTACAGGTATTTGACATGAAACGTCCAATTTATCTTGACTACGCAGCAACCACTCCTGTAGATCCTCAAGTTGCAGAACGCATGATGGAGTGCCTGACTTTTGATGGGACTTTCGGTAATGCCGCTTCTCGTTCGCACGCTTATGGCTGGCAAGCAGAAGAAAAAGTTGAATATGCACGTGAACAAGTTGCGAACTTGATCAAAGCAGACCCACGTGAAATCGTGTGGACTTCTGGTGCAACAGAATCAGATAACCTTGCACTAAAAGGCGTAGCACAATTCTATTCGTCTAAAGGCAAACACATTATTACCTCTAAAATTGAACACAAAGCCATTTTAGATACCTGCCGTGAGCTTGAATCTGAAGGTTTTGAAATCACGTACTTAGAGCCACAACCACAAACAGGTTTAATTACACCTGAAATGGTTGAAGCGGCAATTCGTCCAGACACAATTTTAGTGTCGTTGATGATGGTCAATAACGAAATTGGTACGATTACCGATGTCGCTGCAATTGGCGAAATCACCCGTGCCAAAAAAATCTTCTTCCACGTTGATGCTGCGCAAGCTGCAGGTAAGGTAGAAATTGATTTATCTACCTTAAAAGTAGACTTAATGAGCTTCTCTGCACACAAAATCTATGGCCCTAAAGGTATTGGTGCGCTATTTGTACGCCGCAGTCCACGCGTACGCTTAAAAGCACAAATGCATGGTGGCGGTCATGAGCGTGGCATGCGTTCAGGCACACTTGCAACCCACCAAATTGTAGGTATGGGCGAAGCATTTGAACTTGCAGGCAAAAACTTGGCTTCTGAACAAGCCCGTTTACGTGTATTGCGCGACAAACTTTGGAATGGCTTGAACACCATGGAACAAGTTTTCCTGAATGGTCACCCAACACTAAACGTAGCCAACTATTTAAACGTCAGCTTCAACTTTGTTGAAGGTGAATCTTTAATGATGTCTCTTAAAGATGCTGCGGTATCTTCAGGTTCTGCGTGTACTTCAGCGACTTTAGAGCCATCTTATGTATTACGTGCACTAGGTCTTTCAGACGAACTTGCACACAGCTCAATTCGTTTCAGTTTTGGTAAATACACCACTGAAGAAGATATTGATCATGTCCTAACTGTGACTAAAGCTGCTGTTGAAAAGTTACGTGAACTTTCACCGCTTTGGGATATGTATAAAGAAGGGATTGACCTTTCTAAAGTAGAATGGACTGAACACTAATTCATCCCAAATCTAATGGCTTTGACAGGAAGCCATTAGATTGATAAAGGTAATTTCACCCCCATATTTATATTAAGGCTGACCCCGAGGTTTGGAGAAGCGACATGGCTTATAGCGATAAAGTAATTGATCATTACGAAAACCCTCGTAATGTTGGCGTTTTAGACAAAAATGCTGAAAACGTTGGTACAGGTATGGTGGGCGCACCTGCATGTGGCGATGTAATGCGTCTGCAAATTCAAGTGAATGACGAAGGCGTGATTGAAGAAGCACGTTTCAAAACTTATGGTTGTGGTTCTGCCATTGCTTCTAGTTCTTTGGTTACTGAGTGGCTTAAAGGTAAAACTTTAGATGAAGCACAAGCGATCAAGAACATTGATATTGCTACCGAACTTGCCCTTCCACCAGTGAAAGTACACTGCTCTGTATTGGCAGAAGATGCAATTAAAGCTGCTGTAGAAGACTATCGCAGCAAAAAGACCAAAGCTTAATTTGCTAAGTTTTGTGGAAAAACAAACGGAGTTTTCATGATCAATTTAACTGAAAATGCTGCAACTCATATCAGCAATTACTTAAAGAATCGCGGTAAGGGTCAAGGTATTCGCGTTGGTGTGAAAACTTCAGGCTGTTCTGGTTTGGCTTATGTACTCGAATTTGTAGATGAAGTCGATACGCACGACCAAATGTTTGAACAGTTTGGTGTTAAAGTTTTCGTTGATCCGAAAAGCCTAGTTTACCTAGATGGCATGGAAATGGACTATGTCAAAAATGGTTTAAACGAAGGTTTCGAGTTTAACAACCCCAATAAAAAAGGTGAATGTGGCTGCGGTGAATCGTTCACGGTATAACGCCACCTCCCTCTTTTTAGCTTAAAACAGTGTACAATACACTGTTTTAATTGCATTTATGCAGCCAATTTTGCACACTAATTGCGGATTCCATCTCCCATGAATCATTTTGAGTTGTTTAATCTTCCTGTTGCACTCGATATTGATTTCGCTACTTTAAAAGCTGAATTTTTAAAGCTACAGCAGCAATATCACCCCGACAAAGCCGAAGACAAAGATCAAGCCTTGATTAAATCTAGTAAAATTAATCAGGCGTTTAAACAACTCTCTGCGGTAGACAGTCGTGCTGCATATTTACTCTCATTGAAAAAGCAAGATTATCATCTCGATCAATCCATCCATGACTTTGAATTTTTACAAGATGCCTTGGAAATTCGTGAGCAATTGGATGATGCCAACTGTGCCGATGACTTACAGTCATTAAAGGTTGAAGTACAACAATGGGTTGATGGCTTAGTCCGTGAATTTAAAATTGACTATGCCGAAGAAGATTGGGCAGAAGCGCGTGACACTGTGCGTAAATTACGCTTTTTCATGAAAGTTATGGCTGACCTAGACAAAGCTGAAGATCGTTTCCTTGATGATGACAGTTTTGATTTAGACGATGATTTTTAATTTTAGTTTGTATTTTAATATTTAACGGGCAAAGGATTTTACATAATGGCGCTCTTGCAAATTGCAGAACCAGGTCAATCAAGTGCACCGCATGAACATCGCATTGCGATTGGCATTGACTTAGGCACCACTCATTCATTGGTTGCCACAGTTCTTTCTGGTAAAGCCAAAGTCTTGCATGATGAGCAAGGTCGCGTGCTACTGCCTTCTATCGTCCATTATGCAGAGCAAAATACACATTATGGCAATGCTGCTGCGCCATTTATTACTACAGACCCTAAAAACACGATTGTTTCAGTCAAGCGTTTTATGGGTCGTTCTAAAGCGGACATTAAATTTCAACATCCATACACGTTAGTGGGTGAAGACAATCAAATGCCTGCTTTTGAAACAGCTCAAGGCCGTAAAACACCTGTTGAAATTTCGGCAGAATTACTTAAACAACTCAAAGACCGCGCAGAAGCCAGCTTACAAAACCCTGTAAATGGTGCAGTGATTACTGTTCCTGCTTATTTTGATGAAGCTCAACGCCAAGCCACACGTGACGCTGCCGAGCTTGCAGGTTTAAAAGTATTGCGTTTATTGAATGAACCGACTGCAGCAGCGGTTGCCTACGGTTTAGATCAAGACACCAACTTGGCTCAAGACCGTAACTATGTGATTTACGACTTGGGCGGTGGTACGTTTGACGTTTCTATTTTACGTTTCTCTCAAGGTGTTTTTGAAGTTTTAGCCACAGGCGGCCACACTGCTTTAGGTGGTGATGACTTAGATCGTCTGATTGTAAAATGGGCAAAAAAACAGCTGAATATTGAAAGTTTAGATGATGCAGAATATGCACACTTTATTGTGTCTGCACGTAAAGCCAAAGAAGCGCTCAGCAATGCAGAAAGTGTTGAATTAAAACTGTTAGAGCACACGCTGCAATTAGACCGCGCAAACTTTGAAAGTATTATTCAGGTTGCTTTAGATAAAACCATTAGTGTATACAAACGTGTATTACGCGATGCCAAACTTGACCTAGATGACATTCAAAATGTAGTTTTAGTTGGTGGTTCAACACGTTCTTATGCCGTGCAAAAAGCTGTTCGTGAAGTATTTAATCAAGAACCATTATGCACAATTAACCCAGATGAAGTGGTTGCAATTGGTGCATCAATTACCGCCAATCAACTAATTGGTAACAGCAAAGATGGTTCGTTGCTATTAGACGTTACCCCACTGTCTTTGGGTTTAGAAACCATGGGCGGTTTGGTGGAACGCTTAATTTCACGCAATACTGCAATTCCTGTAGCACGTCGCCAAGAATTTACCACTTATCAAGATGGCCAAACTGCCATGTTGATTCATGTGGTACAAGGTGAGCGTGATTTGGTAGAACATTGTCGTAGCTTAGGTCGTTTTGTGCTACACGGTATTCCACCAATGACTGCGGGTCAGGCACGCATTGAAGTTACGTTCCAAGTCGATGCTGATGGCTTGCTCAGTGTTTCTGCTAAAGAAACCACTTCTGGTGTGACTGCAAATATCGACATCAAGCCATCTTATGGTTTATCTGAAGCAGATACCGAGCGTTTGCTGCTAGATGGTTTCAAATATGCAGAAGAAGACAAGCAATTGCGTCATTTGCATGAAACCAAAGTTGAAGCACAACGTGAACTTGAAGCTTTACAACAAGCCTTAAAAGTAGATGCACAACTATTAAGCCCAGAACAATTAGAAGCTTTAAATACTGCCAAAGCGCAGTTGGAAGCCGAATTGACTGGACAAGACATTAAAGCCATTGAACATGCTGTTGAACAGCTTAAAATACACAGTGATGCTTTTGCTGCAATTCGTATGAATCAACATATTGATGCAGCACTTAAAGGCACTAAACTCGACGACTGGTCAAACTCAAACTAATTTAAGGTAAAGATTATGCCACGTATTAAAGTACTTCCACATGCGCAATTCTGCCCAGAAGGTGCTGAGTTTGAAGTCGAACAAAATGCCAACTTATGCGAAAGCTTACTTGAAAATGGCATTAAAATTGAACATGCTTGCGATATGTCTTGTGCATGTACCACTTGCCACGTTGTTGTTCGTAAAGGCTTTGACAGCCTAGAAGAAATGGATGATGTTGAAGCTGACTTATTAGACCGTGCTTGGGGTTTAGAGCCTGATTCACGCTTATCTTGTCAGGTTAAAGTGGTCAATGAAGACTTGGAAGTCGAAATTCCAAAATACACCATTAACCATGCTTCAGAAAATCATTAATCATAAAATGATGCTAATTCTAAAAAACTGCGCTACGGCGCAGTTTTTTTATTGCACAACTTTAGATTTAAAATTTTTGAGGATTTAAAAGTTAAACGAGATCTACATTATAAGAAAAATTTTAGTGTTTTTCAGGAATATGAGTTTTGGCAATTTCTTCAACAGGTGGATGTTCAATCACTTCATCTTCAAGATTAAGTTTTACAATGCCCTGTGAGTTGGTCAGCTTTTGCTGCGTTTGAATTCTTTTAATCATTTTTTCTAATACGGTAATTAGCTCAGGATATTCAAAATTCTGCACTTCATCCAAATTAAGCAACAAATGAAAACCTTTATATTCGTAGTCAAACCAACGCTGATAATCCGACTTGCTGGCCGCATATTTTTCCATCACTTGCCAAGTTTTTACAGGACCTTGAATCCCCTTTAAAAAGATCGGTGCTTTCGGAGCACACAAATAATCATTTTTAATCAGTTTATAAGTGTCATCTGAAAGTAAAATTTCATCAACTTCGGCCGCACTTTGCAAACGCGCAGCTAAGTTAGCATCACGCCCAACAATGGTATATGCCATCCGATGTGCTGCACCGTAGTTCCCAACGTGGCAATATCCTGTACTGATACCCATACGAATATGTAAAGGCGGATAGCCCATTTTGACCCAACGTTCGCGTAACAATTTCATTTGCTGACGCATCGCAATAGCCATCTCTACACAAGTTTTAGCATCTTGTTCAACACCTTGCGTATTTGGATCACCAAAGAAAATTAAAATCGCATCACCCATAAACTTATCCACCGTCGCTTCATATTGCTTGGCAATTTCGGTCATGTGGCTTAAATAATCATTGAGCAGGAATGCTAAATCATCTGGAATTAGTGTTTCAGAAAGTTCAGTAAAGCCTTGAATATCAGAAAAGAAAATCGTCATTTTTTTACGTTTATATTCAATTTTCGCTTCCGACTCACCTTTCATAATCGATTGCCACAACTGCAAAGGTGCATAGCGACTAAGCTGATTCGCAAATTCCATATAGCGGTTCATTTGTGTGTAGTAATGGTCTTTCTTTGCCGTGGTATAGCGGATACGACGTGCCTGATAGGCACTGCCCATGCCAAAGTAAAAGATCATACATAAAAAGGCTAAAATCGTAAGTTCGGTACTGCTTTGTTCAAAATATTCGTTAAAACCAAAAATAAAAATATTACAAAAATAAAAAACTGTGACCGCCAATAAGGATGCCAATGCCACCAAAAAGAAAGAAACTTTAATATAAATGGCGGTATATAGCAGCGCAAATAAAGCGGCAAAAGTAAGTACCAAATTCAGATGTACCGCAGACAAACATACTGCGACTACCACAATATCAATAATAAACAGGATATTACGCTTGGCTTGATGACTATATTTATATTGCAGCCAACGCGAAAATTTAGGAATTATCAGTAATAAAAAAGTAAGAAAAAACGGAAGGTAAATTTGATAATTGGTATCGGCGTAGGTGTAGTGATAGACCACCATAATCAGGGATAAACTTGCATACCCGACTAAACGATGCAGAAATTCGAATTGTTTGGGATCTCTTTCCATCCAATTGTACATGAACACCGCGGCCTACTCCAATCTAGGATTAAAAAGCCACGCATCCTGCGTGGCAATTCATTTCAATTAATCCATTCGCCAGTCAAATGGCATATCGCCTTGACCACGCAGAGCAAGCATCAAGGTTTGACGCATGTGAGCCAAAACTTCATTGCTGTATGGTACAGCTGGCGTACCCCAAACTGGTTTAGGCCAAGCCACATCATTTTGATAACGCACGACGTGATGAAAATGCAATTGTGGAACCATATTACCTAAAGCCGCCACATTCATTTTATCGGCACGGAATACACGTGATAATTGGCTAGATAACCAGCTAGATTCACGTAAAAATTGTTCTTGGTCTGCCTGGCTTAATTCGTATAGTTCTGTAACCCCTGGCACACGTGGAATTAGAATTAACCAAGGGAATTGCATATCATTCATTAAACGACATGTTGACAGAGGAAAGTCGCCTACAAAAAAAGTATCTTGAGCAAGTTGTGGATGCAAACTAAACATATCTTTATAAATGACGCAAATTGTAATGATGGGTAATACTATCACATCCCTAGTGAACTGAGTATGATTCCCATCATGTTTCGATGTAAATAAAGTGCAATTTTAACCAAATTCATCATGAATAATATTCATTATAGAATCAGAGGTTTCTTAGCAAATATTCATAAATTTACCGATATGATATTTGGATCAATTTGCATTTTTAAACTCAGCTGTGCAAAGTTTTTAGCAGGCTGTTTAATAGATCGGCAATAAATTGAATCCGCTTTTCAGCTTCCTCCAACATCACCATCACTTTTAAACGCTGTCCACCATCCATACGGAAATAGGTCGGATGTTTTTGCATCATTTGAATGATGCTCATGGCTTGCACAGGTGTATCTGGTGAAAATTCGATATGACCGCCATTTGTACCAATATCAATTTTAGTGATGCCCAACTGCTCTGCTTTTAAACGCAGTTGGTGCACAGCAAACAATTGTTTCACTGCTTGTGGCGGAATACCAAAACGGTCAATCAATTCCATACGAATATGATCAAGCTTTTCTTGAGTATCGGTATTACTAATGCGTTTGTAGAACAATAAGCGCTGATGCACATCGCCCAAATAATCATCTGGAATTAAAGCAGGCATGTGCAGGTTGATTTCTGCAGTTAAAGACAATGGTGCATCGAAGTTAGGAGTTTTACCCTTTTGAATGGCTTTGGTGGCTTTTTCCAGCATTTCCATATACAGGCTATAACCAATAGCTTGCATTGAACCGCTTTGTTGCTCACCCAGTAATTCGCCCGCACCACGAATTTCCAAGTCTTCGGTTGCCAGCATAAAACCTGCACCCAAAGTTGAGGCACGCTGAATCGCATCCAAGCGTTTTTCAGCATCGCCTTTTAAGCCCTTAATGGAAGGTACCAGCAAATACGCATAAGCTTGGTGATGCGAACGTCCAACACGACCACGTAGTTGGTGCAACTGCGCCAATCCGAGTTTATCTGCACGTTCAATTAAAATGGTATTGGCATTTGGAACATCAATCCCTGTTTCAATAATGGTTGAGCAAACCAACACGTTATATTCTTTATGATAAAACTGCTGCATGACTTGCTCTAATTCACGCTCGCGCATTTGCCCATGCGCAACTGCAACCCGCGCTTCTGGTACCAATTCACGAATGGTTTCAGCACTACGCTCAATGGTTTCCACTTCATTATGCAGGAAATACACCTGACCACCACGTAACAATTCACGTAAAATGGCTTCTTTCACCGTATCGCCTGTATGCTCTTGCACAAAGGTTTTGACCGCTAAACGGCGTGCAGGTGGTGTGGCAATAATGGATAAATCGCGCATACCGCTAAATGCCATATTTAAGGTACGTGGAATTGGCGTTGCGGTTAAAGTCAGCATATCCACATCGGCGCGCAGCGCTTTAATACGTTCTTTGTCACGCACCCCAAAACGATGTTCTTCATCGACAATCATTAAACCCAACTGCTTGAACTGAATATTTTCTTGCAGAATTTTGTGCGTCCCAATCACAATATCGACTTTGCCTTCAGCTAAATCTTCAATGGTTTTTTGATGAGATTTGCTTGAACCAAAACGCGATAAGACTTCAATACGCACAGGCCAGTCGGCAAAACGGTCTTTAAAAGATTCATAATGCTGTTGTGCCAACAATGTGGTCGGAACCAATACCGCGACTTGTTTATTATTCTGTACCGCGACAAATGCAGCCCGCATGGCGACTTCGGTTTTACCAAAACCAACATCACCACAGACCAAACGATCCATTGGTTTTGCCAGTTGCATGTCATGTAAAGTCGCTTCAATTGCATTGGCTTGGTCTAGGGTTTCTTCATAAGCAAAGCCACTGGCAAATTGCATATAAAGACTATGATCCAACTCAAAAGCAAAACCCGGTTTAGATTGACGACGTGCCTGAATATGCAGTAATTCTGCTGCCACATCGTGAATTTGTTCCAACGCTTTGCGTTTGGCTTTATTCCATGCATCTGTGCCTAATTTATGCAAAGGCGCAAGGTCTGGATCACCACCGCTATAACGGCTGATTAAATGCAAATTGGTAACAGGTACATACACTTTTGCAGCATCGGCATAATCAAGTTGTAAAAACTCATGCTCTTGCTCATCAATATTTAAAGTAATTAAACCTGCATAACGCCCTACGCCATAATCAATATGTACCACAGGTGCACCAATGCTTAACTCGGTCAAACTGCGAATTAAAAACTCTTCAGAAACTTCCTGCTGACGTTTACGACGGCGCTGCACCACACGATGTTCATACAACTGATTTTCTGAGATTACACTCAATTGATCTTGAATGACCAAGCCGCGATCTAAAGGTGCATTGGTAATCGCAATGGCTTGTAAAGACTGCTGAAATGCCTCAAAACTCTCCACTTGTGGAATTTCACCCAAAGCGGCACGCAACGCATCTTTTAAGGTTTCACGACGACCTGCACTTTCTGCCACCAATAAAACAGGATGATTGGCCGCATCAATATATTGCTTAACGGCATGAAAGGGTTGTTCTTGTTTAGGATCAACCGCCAAACGTGGTGGTACAAGTGTGCTTAAGTTCACTACACCTGCTTTTTGCTCAAAAGCTTCGGGCGATGCAATCACACGTCCAAATTGATTCAGTTGTTCTAATAATTGATTTGGTTGTAGGAATAATTGCTCAGGCGGCAAAATCGGCTGGTCGATGTTATGACGTCTGTCCTCATAACGATACAGCACATCTTTCCAAAATTGAGTTAAACAGTCATCCACCGTCTTATCTGTAATGACAATGCAATGCTTTGGTAAGTATGAAAGTAATGTATTTTGACCTTCAAGCTGTGCTTGAGTGAAGAATAACGGAAAATAAAACTCTAAACCAGGCGATGCAATGCCTTCTAACACATCCTGATACACAGGGTTCTTTTTCGGGTTTGCCGTTGGGAAACTTTCTGCATAGCGGTCACGGAAAATCGCACGACCTTCTTTTAATGGAAATTCTTTGGCGGGTAAAACCGTAAAATTCTGCAAACTTTGGGTGGTACGCTGCGTTTCTGGATCAAAAAACTTTAAGGTTTCAACTTCATCATCAAATAAATCAATACGGATGGGTGCTTCCTGTCCCGAAGCATAAATATCCATAATACTGCCACGCACAGCAAACTCACCATGATCATAGACTGTATCGACCAGATGATAGCCTGCTTGTACCAAACGCTGTTTTTGTTGTTCCAAAGCAAACTTTTGCCCAACACGAATATCGAAATGCTCGCCTAACACCCATGAGGTTGGTGCAACACGTTGTGCCAAAGTGGTTGCCGAAACCAACAATACACCTTGCTGCGGCATATTGGATAAAATCGCCAAACGCTCCGACACAATATCTTGATGCGGTGACAAGCGGTCATAAGGCAAAATTTCCCAATCGGGAAAAATGGTCGGTTTTACCCCGTAAAATTCTAATTCGCTTTCTAACTGCGCCAAATGTTGTTGATTGCGCGCGACAATCACAAATAAATGCTGATTCTGCTGACCAATTTCTTTAAATAATAATGCTGCGGCAGAACCTTGTAGATTACCAATCCAGCGTTTTTCGCCAGCTTTCAGTTGTGCTAAATTGAGTTGGGAAATTTCGTGTTGGAACATGTATATAGCTTTAGGGTCTAAACAACATGGGGCTTATACTAGCACGATGAATTGACGGTTTTACGTAATTTTTTTCATCCACCATTACAGCGTATTTAATTGCAAAATTTTATAAAACAGCGAGCTTTAAAGTTTGATACACACGCCTCTTTACTTTTGATCACGTAAAAACTGTCGATAATAATCATTCAATTTTTTAACAATCGCTTTAAATTCCAGTAAGTTTTCTTCGGTATTACCAAGCATTGTGTTAAAACGCTGTTGCGCAATTTCCAGATCAATTTTTTCATTGATAATCATAGCTGTAGAATACAGCTGTGCCAAATCATCAAACTGCTGCATACGGCGGTTGGATAAATAATTTAAACGCTCTGCCAAAACATCGTTAAGCAAAATACCATCGACAATATAGCCTTGTTCCGCATCCCATTGAATATTCTGTGCTTCTAAATAGGCAATTTCTTCGAGATTGGCTTTATTTTTAAACAACCCTGTAAGTTTGCTGAACATTTTGAACCTATAAATTGGCGAAATCAAAGTGAATGCTGCAGAGTTTAAATGCTTCACTAAAATAGATGCAACTGATCAGGGTGATTTATGCTCCCCTGATGTTATAAGTCAGTGTTTCAACCCCACTTTGCTTAGGCTATTTATAATGATGCATATTTTGCATCCTGCCAAATGCAAAAAAGCATCTTGAAGATGCTTTTATAACAATCAAAAAATGACTTAAAGCTTATTTGCCATAAGTTTGCTGTAAATACTTCACAATCTTGGCCGATTCAAAAAGCTGAGTCTGGGTATTTGGATCGATTAAAAATGGGACTTGAATATTATCACCCATAACTTTTAATACCTGCTCACGCTTACCACCTGCCAGTGGCACATATTTACCCGGTTTTAAACGTAATTTTGCCAAGCCTTGATCTTGCCAACGCTCTTTGGCTACATTATGAAATTTGAATGGCAACTCCAGTTCAGTCAATACACCACGTACTACACGTGTATAAGGACTTCCCTCAAAACCCCACAGTTCAATCAGTTGTTCAGGTGCAGCGCGCTCTACAATTTTCTGGTTAATCCACACACCACGTGCACCATTCAATAACGTGCCTGCAAGTGCAACATAAGGAATTTTAGGAAAATGCGCGTATTTTTTGGGCGTTTTTCCACTTTTGCCATAATGCTTGAATAAATGATAAATGATCTGCTGTGATTCATAGAGCTGATCACCTGTATTTTCATCAATTAAAAATGGAAACTGGGTTTTACCGCCTAATTGTTTCACCAAAGGTCGATATTTTGTGCCGCCTTTGGGACATGGATAAACTTCATAATCCAAATTTAACAAGGTCATGACTTCGCGTACACGACGGCAAAATGGTGAACCTTCAAACTCATATAACTTTAAGGCTTTTTCGGGCTGCTTGGGAAATGCTGTCCCATTCACACCGCGCCCACCTTCGGTAAGCATAGATGCCATTGCCTGAATGACTTTAATTTGATGATGCACCATTTTGTTTTCCTTGTGATGTGCTCAGCAATTTGATGGCTGTACCATCAAACCGCTTATAAATCGACCAATTTTTCCTTTGCCACAATAATACCGTTGTTATCGGCATAGACATAATCGCCCGAATTAAAAGTGACTTGTCCAAAATGCAAACTCACATCTACTTCACCCACGCCTTTGCGGTTACTTTTTTGTGGAATTGAAGCCAAAGCATGTACGCCTAAATCAAGTGCTGCAATTGCATCGACATCACGTACACAGCCGTAAATAATCACGCCATTCCAGTGATTTTTCACTGCAGATTCAGCAATCAAGTCCCCCATTAAGGCACAGCGCATAGATGCCCCACCATCTACCACCAAAACTTTGCCCGTGCCATCGGTTGCCAACAACTCTTTTACACGCGAGTTATCTTCAAAGCACTTTACAGTCACAATTTGACCGCCAAAAGTTTTACGTGCACCGTAACTTTTGAAAAATTTGCCATCCAAAGATGGAATCACCACTTGAAGGTCATGTTCTGGATGGTCATCTAATAAGTCACAAGTTACGAATGGTACTGTAGACACGTTGTTCCCCTTTTACTTGGTTTTTTGTATTTGTAAATTATCATAAATTTGGAATTTATGAATTTGCGATTGCGCTGCCTCGACCATAGTATGAGCCACTTGCGTAGCACTTACTGGCTTATATGTAAAATGATCGGGAATAAATCGTGATATTTTAAGATACAGCTTTTGTCCTAAATCTTCTAAACGCCGTTGTTCGTTGCGCTCACCCAATAATAAAGATGGACGCAAAATTGATACTTTGTCTAAATCCAAACTTTCAATATATTGTTCTAGCTCACCTTTGACACGATTATAAAATACGGCTGATTTGGCTTCTGCTCCCAAAGCACTGACCAATATGTAATGCGTACCCTTCGCCTGCAATAATTCGGCAAAATGTGCATTGATGGTATAGTCCACAGCATAAAATCCCTGCTTTGAGCCTGCCTTTTTTAAGGTTGTGCCTAAACAACTGAATGCATGACTATAACCGCTCACATCTTCATCATTGAGCAATAAAAAGTCTTCAAGGAGTAACGTCTGGACTTTTTCTAAGCGATTTAATTCCGAGCAAGGTCTACGCAAAACAACGGTGATATTTTTACATTCAGGCAGCTGATTAAGCTGTTTGACCAATTGCTGCCCAACTAAACCATTCGCACCAATTACAATTGCATTTTGAATAGAATTTGTCATTTTTTAAACAATCTCTGAGGCTTAAAGCTAATCTACCTGTTTCTTTCTGATTTTTCTGCAGCTAAAATGTTGTCAAAGCATGTCAAGACTTGACTTAACTGTCTAGTTTCATCAAAATATGGCACTTGTTTACGGGCTGGTGATAATTCTTCTGATGTTGGTTTTCGGAAGTAATTGCAGCCCGCCCAGACCAATCTATTTCAAGGAGTGCACGAGTGGCAAACTCTGCTCAAGCTAGAAAACGTGCTCGTCAAAACGTTAAAGCACGTAAACACAACGCAAGCTTACGTTCTATGGTTCGTACTTATTTAAAACGCACAATCGCTGCTATTGCTGCAGGTGATTATGCGGTTGCTACTGAAGCTTACAAAAAAGCTGTTCCAGTAATTGACCGTATGGCTGATAAAGGCATCATCCATAAGAACAAAGCAGCTCGTCATAAGAGCCGTTTAAACGCTCAAGTTAAAGCTTTAGCTTCTAACTAAGTGTTAAACAAAAGAAGCCCGTTAAGGGCTTTTTTTGTGCCTGCTGTTTCGATAATTTATCAAATTAAGCAATCTTTAGTTTCTGCACGCCAATTACATCACTTCAAATACACCTGCCACCATAAAATAAAAAACACCTCCTGAACTGGTCAAAAGGTGTTTTAAATTAATGAAGATGAATAATTCAGACGAAGAATTATTTCAGCATCAGTCGTAAATTTTGTGGACTTAAATAAGCCAGTTGCAAACTGTTATTAGCCTTTAATTGCGTCCATTGCTGATTCGCACCACCTGTGCAACCATAACGAATTAAACGCGCGCGGTTTTCTTTTAGGTAGCCATGCTCTAAATCAAAGCACTGATTCCCCTGACGAATCGTTCCCGAAGCTGTGTGCATTTCCCAGACCTGACTGTCTTTAGATGTACTGCAGCTTGCAAGTGAGACCACATTGCCGTTGTTGGTTAAGCACTGATCCATTTCTGCTTTGCTGTGAATACGCCCCAAACCATCATAAATCCACTGCTCAGTTGCATCGCCTGTACAGCCACTTGCTCCACTAATGTAAGCATTTTTCTGACCACTCGCCAAAGTTTCAACTTTCAAACAGTTATTTCTGTTTTTCATTAGTGTTGCTTCAGCCACAATATTTTCATTGCCTAAACCCAATCGCTCCACAAAATTGTGCAATGCTGTTTCCGCTTCAGGCTTAGTCTTTTCTAAATCGGCACGATAAACATTCATCCAGCGGTTTAAACGATAAATCGTATTTTGCTGTTGTTCATAACGCTGTAATTGTTGCTGTGCAGTTGCACTTAGCTCTTGACGATAATCTGCATAAGAATCATACAATAGTTGTGCAGCAGGTTTTAAAGCCACCACAGCTTGACTGGCTTGCGCTTCCAACTGCTTCTGAAAATCAGGCATTTCAACTTTTCTTAAAGCTTCATAGCCATGTGTACGACCAATTTTTACCGCAGGTTGAATACTATCGCTATATTGCGGAATATTCAGTGTCGATAATAACTTCTCGGCATGATTGGCTTTTTTACAGTATAAATTCACCTGTTTTGGCTGCTCAGCAAGTGCTAAATTGACATGCAGTTTATTGGCATTGCTGGTCATACGGTTAGGTGCCAATGCCACGTTCTGATTACGATTGGCATATTGAACATCTAACCAACATGCGGCATTTTCAGCAGCACGATTTGCCACAGGTAAATTATAAACATTACCCCAGTTACTGCGTGCAGCAGGATACAACACACCTTGCTGAGTTTCAGGATCATATCCGCCAATAATAGTAATTACAGGCACACCAAATAAGCGCGGTTTTAAATAATATCCATCGGCACTGTTGTACCAAACCTGATTGGAGCTTGGTACTTTTGGATAAACCACTTCCATTTGGCGTGTGTCTTTATTCCAGATTTTATAACCACTTGGTGAGCTTTCATCCCAAACATGTCGCGCCCCAAAGTGGGGTTGAATCCGAATATGGGTACTGTAACCCGTGTAATGGGTATAACGCGAAATGCTACTGTTGGTTGCACCACCTGACATCGCATCCCAACCATAAGCATATTGTTTCAGGAAGTTAGGCACACCATTTTTGCCATCACCCAAGTTTCGAGTATGCCACGCCAAGTTGCCACGCATTTTATTACGATACGCAATATAGCCCCAACCGCTGTCTGCATGGTGTGCAGCCCAGAACATATTTTCACCTTGTGAACCCGAATAATGCCCAAGACCATAATGATGCCCAATTTCATGGCTAAACTCGTTGCCCACAGAATCATACAGGGTCAACATACCATTACCGCCACTTAAACCATGCGTTTGATCACCATTTGTATATTTACCTCGTGCATGATGGGCAATTACAGTTTGTGTAAGTTGTGGCTGTTGCTGACTTTGCATAGAGGCACTGGTCACACCCCAGTTGGCTAAGTTAATTCCCACACTAAAGGTCGATTTTGCAGTATTTTCCCGCATGTCCCCCGAATAGACACCACCTTCACCCGCACTTTGGGTATCGTAAATCGTGCCGTTGGCGACCATCACTCGATCTAGCTGAATGTCATCATATTTTGCCACGGTCATTTGTGCCGCAGGAATGGTTTGGAAATAATCGGTACCCGCTTTTTCAGGCTCTAATAACATATAATGCCCGCCCGATTTGGGTGGTGCAGTTAGTAGACCGATACGAATATTATTGAGTACCAATTCACCCGGTGCGGCAAAATCAATTTTTTCTGCTTCGAGTGCACCAGTACGGTTTTTAGAATCGACCAAACGCAGCTTTAAACCGGGACGTACTTCATCCCAATTTAATTTAGCCGACCACGCACGCTTACTATACAACACCTCAGCACGACCATCTTGATTGCTCTGGTCTGAAGCAGGAAGCTGGGTTGGATCAAGTAAAGCAACACGACGTAACAAGCGTTCATTTTGATACACTTCAAGCTGCAAAGTGTCGATATTGTCCATGCCCTGATTTGGTGTAACCAATAATAATGCTTCTTTTTCTGCGGTCAAACGTGGCATTTTTTTCGCCTCGTTACCATTCGGATCAACCACATGCCCTTGAGCAAATTGAATCATTGCCTGAAAATCACCTTCTAAATCATTACGCACTTCACGTGATTCAGAATTGGCGTTGTAATCATAAAACCCAAGTGCCGATTGATTGATGACATCTTGTGTAGGTTCAGGGTAAGGATTAGCCACATTACCCACAGGTGGTTGCTGAGGAATTTCCAATGGTGTTGGATTTTCTTGATTTGAATTCCCAGCGGCATCCCCATCGCCACCACCACATGCAGCAAGCATGGATGATAATATACATACGCTTAATAGACTAAGCGAAAACCGAGTCACACTTTTCATTATTTATTCCACCCCAATGTCAATTTATGACAAAAAATATAAAAATAAACACATATTTTTCAATCACTTGTATTTTTATATTAAATAGATGTATAAAATTATGCAATTCTCAAGTTTCATATCGCTTTATATTTTCAACACAATTTTATTAATTTTTCTTTATAAAAATCAGCGAATTTTTAAAGCAGCACACAGATTGATAGACAATATTTGATCGAGTTTGCGCTCACAACTGCATAAAATGAAGGAAAAAAAGAGAATAAAATTTGAATTATTTTTTTTAATTTCTGACAGACGGTATTCTATCGTACTGAATGGATAGCACTAGAATATGCGTTCAATGTTCTGCTTAAACTTTCTGACGAAATTGCGAGATATCTAAAGTGTGAATCTGACCGCGCCAAATCCATTTTAGCTTGGATTCTAAAAACTCATCACCTTCAAACCAAACGAATAAACCTTCCATCATGTCTGGCCAATCGGCTTGCGTGACTTCATTACGTCCAGAAATCACCGCGATAATTGCAGCTAAAATCGTATCATGACTCACAGCCAAACTCAGTCCGTATTGGTTGGTTGGATGGGTGTTATAAATCAGCTCAAGGACATCCACGACACCATGAATCGGATGTTTCATGCCGGGCAAGGCATTATTCACAAAACTATTAATAAAGCCTAAAGCACCCTGTTTCTGAAAATATGGGCCTGCCTGTTTGATATCAAGTACAAAGCTTCCTGGTTCCACCAATAAACCTTGTTCTATAATTTCAATGTGATGGGTATTGGGTTCGAGGGTAATGCCATCTGCCCCACGAATCATTAAAGCAGCCGTATCGACACAACGCTGAATAGGACTTGAAATACAGTGTTGAATCACCCGATCTGTATTTCCAACCAAGTAGCCTCCCCATGCTTCGGCTAAATCGCGACCTTGTTCGGTCAATTGTAAATTATAGCCAGCCAAACCCTGACCAACGACAATTTCACGAATAGAATGACGGGTAAACAAAGTCACAGGCGTCTGAGCATCAGGCAATAAATCAATTGCTTTAAGCATACTTGCAGGGAGTAGTTCTAATGCCATGATCTAGCCAAAATTTTAACTTGGTTGCTTGACACTATACCATGTTCAGCACTTTGCTCAATCTGACTTCGCCATAAGTCCAAGTGCTTGTAAGGCAATCTGTTTCATCTGCGTATTTTTATAGGCGATAAAACCACCATTTAACAATGTATCGCGCTGATTATATAAAAATGCCCGCCCCTGAAAATCGACCAATCCACCACCTATTCGTTCCAATAAACATTGTCCTGCACTGGTGTCCCACTCAGAAGTCGGATGAAAACGTGGGTAAATATCGACGCGATCTTCCAAAATCATGCAGAATTTATAAGCACTACCTGCTTTTAGTTCTTCAAAATTGGTCAACTGCGCCAAGCTTTTTAAATAGTCTGCATAGTGTGATTTTTTTTGACTACTGTGGCTTAATCCAATTTTTAGAACTGAAGATGTTACCGTGGGTTCAGACTGATAGAGATACCATTGCTGAGTTAAAATATGATATTTCAATGGCATACCCTGTTCAGGACAAAAATAAATAGTTTGCTCGCCTGGTACTGCAAGTACTGCAAAAGTTGTTTGCACACCACAAATTAAACTTAAATTAATGGTAAATTCAGGACGTTGATGTAAAAACTCTTTCGTGCCATCTAAAGGATCAAGCAACCAAAATTGCTGCCATTGCTGACGTTGGTCTTGCTCACCTTCTTCGGACAACACAGGTAAATTGGAGATTTTTGCCAAAGCCTGCATTAAATAATAATTGACTCGATAATCGGCTTGCGTAACAGGAGAATCATCAGTTTTCTTTTCTACATCAAAAGCAGCACCTGAACAATAATCTTGAAATTCCTGATTTAAAATTTCACACGCCTGCTGCACGATTGGCAATAACTGTAAAATTAAAGTATGCGTTGGCGCCTTTGTTTTTATAAACATAACTATCCTTTTTAGACTGTATCTAAAGGTCTAATTTTTCATTACTTTCATAAAAACATTGTAATAAAATTTACGGCTGATGCGTAGATAAAATTTAGTGGCTAGATATGCTAAATCAAGACTTTATGTGTCAAGGCAATTCATTTTTACTTGAGTTTTTTATTTATTGAGTGCTTAGTTAATTAATCTTTAAATGGATTGGATAATCTTTTTTTAAACATCGATAAAGTGAGTGCACCACTAACCAATAATAAAATACCCACAATCACCAAATAAGTTTCACCACCAAAAAAACCAATAATAATTGCAGCAATACCCAATAAACCCAAAATAGTGGTAATGGCAATTCCTAAAATAGACATCACAATTCCTTTTAAATTTATTTAATCATGAAAAATTGTCAATATTCTTAGGTATCGTTCTGTCATATTCATGCCTCTTTTGATAAGCTGTCATTAAAAAGTAAACATGTATTCTTTTCCGAATTGGTTTGATACTCTCTCCACCCATTGCTCTATTTTATCAGCTGTCATGACTTGAAAATCTCGCCAATAATATTTCATCTGCTTCCA
>NZ_VOYC01000024.1:0-44279 GCF_013420425.1 Acinetobacter sp. YH01007
TGACATAATTCCAGACGAAGTTCACTTCTGATGCTAGTTGGTCTAACACCTTGCAATGTTTGTCTTTTATACGTAATTTAAGGGTTTTCATGTACTTATATTAACAATCAAAACTCAAGGAAAATAGCCCTTAGTTAAATCAAACGACACTTCATGTCGTGTCGCTTATATCTCTGACCTGAAGGACTGAGTTTTACGCTCCATTTGATAAAAATAATTCAGATCAGATCCGACTGTGTCCAGCACCTTGGCAACTTCAAGGTGAAGCCTATATTTTAAATTATTGGCTCAGCCCGCATTTTTTAAATCTGGCACAGCCTTTTGGCTTAGCACCTTCTTTTTTAGGGCGTCTTGTTCAAGTCATGTGGGTACGTTATAACGCTAGCCCCATTGGCGCTTATGATGAGCTGCTGATTTTAGATCATCCTCTATTTAGGCAGCGTCGTTTATCTACCATTCCTAAAATTTTTGTTTCAACTGAGTCTTCTGTGCAACACGGACAACAGCTTTGGGGTATTCCGAAAGAACTGGCAAGCTTTGATTGGGATATTCAAGATCGACAGATGAGTTGCAAAATACAACACGCAGATTTGCAATTCGCCATTCAACTTGAAAAATGCAATACGCAACGTAGCTTTATTGATAGTCATTACATCCCTGCTGCGCTTTTAAAAATTCAGCAAACATGGCAAGGGAAATCTTATCAATTTAATCCTTCTTTTCGCGGCAGATTAATCCCACTCAAACATGCGTCTTGGCAATCGAATCCAAGTTTGTTTCCTGATTTTAATCAGGCACGCTTCATCAATGGTTTTTACGTGCCTGAGTTCGAACTGACTTTTCCAGAAGCCGAAATCTCTACTCTGGTTTAACCGTTCCACGTGAAACAGATTAACAAAGACAACCCAAGGTTTAGCTACGTGGTCGATCCCAAAATTTTCTAAAGTTTTTACACATTTCAATGCTGATTTTTTTGGCGCGACGCGACACAAAGGTCATGCTAATAAAACCATGTGTTTGATCTAAATATTCTACATATTTTACCGTGACAGCATGTTGACGTAATTTATGTGCATAAATTTCAGCTTCATCATGCAAAACGTCATGCCCTGCTGTGACCACAAAGGCAGGCGCTAGTTTTTTCAATTTGCCAAAAGTTGGCGAAATGATTGGATCATCCAAAGCGACCTGATGCTGTGTGACATAGTGCTGGGTGACAAAATCAATATCTTGTCCCGTCAACACCAAACCATCTTTATAAGCAAAGAATGAAGGATGGCGACTCTTAAAATCTAAGGCTGGATAAATTAAAAATTGTGCGTCAGGTGCATAGGCTGAATGAGCACTACGCTGTGCAACCACCGCTGCAATATTACCACCCGCACTATCGCCTGCCACCGCTATGCGATTTTTTAAAATTTTCATTTCTCGACGATGTTGATATGCCCATGCCAAAGCATCTTCACAGACTTGAATAATCTGCTGTGGACTAGCTTCAGGCGCGAGTGGATATTCCACACTCAACACTTGTGCATGGGCATGTACCGCCATTAAGCGGCAAAATTCGTCATGACTGTCTAAACCACCCACCACAAAACCACCACCATGATAAAACACGATTAAAGGCAATTTTTTATGTGGTGCAGGATGATAATAACGCGCTGCGATATTGCCACTGGCTAAGTTTAAACGGATTTCTTCAACTCGTTTGACCGCAGTTGGAGTGCTCAGAATAGATTGCATTTGTCGATCAAATGCCTGTCTAGACTGTACAGGGTCAGCACCAATAAAACCAATTTTCCCTTGTTTTAATTGTGCCGCCATCATGCATTTAATAAATGGATCAAGGTCTGGATAATGATACGGATAACCCAAAGCTTGAGCCAAAGTATGATGTACTCGACTTGGTAACTTATTTAATGCACGTGCAGCAGCACCTTGTCCTTTGTGCAATTTATTTTTGAGAGATGAATTCAAAATTTGCATGCCTGTTCCTTTTTATATGTCTGCATGATTTGCCTAAACGCTTCATAATTTCTTCATGATCAACAGCACAGTGACCATTTTGTTATACAAGTGCTTCAATCGTTATACACATTCAAATTACCTATACGCTACCCTGCTTTTATGACGCTGTCATTGACACTATTGCAGTCTATGTTTGATGTTTCAGACAAATTCACCTCATCAGCTCAGGAGGCAGAGCATGACTAAAAAATTAATCTTACTTTCATGTGCGACTGCTTTTTTAGCCGTAGGTTGCGTAGTCGTGCCTGACGAAGGTTACTACGATGGACGATATGAGCCACGCTATGATGATGATCATCGACGTTATGACAATGATCGGCAGCGTTGGGAATATCAACAAGGTAAAAATCGGGTTGAGTTAGAGCGTCGTAAACGTGAACTAGAACGTCGTGAATGGGAACAAAAACGACAACAGCAATTACAGCAACAACGCTATGAACAAGAGCGACAACGTTTAGCAGAGCAGCGTAAACGCTTATCGGAACAGCAGCGTAAACAGCTTGAGCAAAAGCGTAAGCAGCAAATTGAAGCTGAACAAAAAAAGCGTGAGGAAGCACGTAAACGCTGGCAACAACAACGTGATGCACAACAAAAGCGCTGGCAGGAAAACCGTAAAGACCGTGAACAACGACGTGATCGTGATTGAGTCTTGCAGCAAAGCAAAACAAATGAGGTAAAAAAAGGGCTTATTCAGAAGTTAGATAAGCCCCGAAAACACATTTAGCAATACACAAGAAACTACAGCGATATAGCATCTATGCGCAAAGAATAAGCAGTGTTAGGTTTTGTGTAAAATATATAATTACTCTCGATTAAGCTGTTTTAGCGATTAATCAACCAAAACTTAAAAACTCTAATCATACGCATGCACAATATAGTGAACAAACACCCAGTCGAATCCTGTTGATAAAACAGTGTTTTTAGCTATCTCCGTAATAAAAGCACTGGTTTAGCTGAATAATCAGCTCCCTATTACCATACTTTTTTAAACAAAAAAATATTATAAGTTTCAAAGTTTAATTTGCTTCATTCATCCGCCGACATCTTGATTCAAAATGTATTTTTTTGACCAAATTTCATGGCAATGAAAATTAATCTACTGGCACGCTTGAATTTTGCCTGCCCTGCCCCGATTTCTTAGCTAATTACGAACTTCTCTAACCATGGCAGTTCAGCAATAACGCAGTTAGCACTGACGCCAAAGGACTGTACATGTTTAAAAACCCATTTAAACGGAGTAAATCAATGGCAACTGAGCAGAACGAACAAACTCAAGACCTTGAGCTAGAGCAGACGGAACAACAAACAGCGCAAGATACTGAGCAAGCAGAAGTTTCCGTTGAGTCTTTACAAGAACAACTGAGCAAACTTGAAGAAAACCTAAAATTGGAAAAAGCACGTACTGCCAATGCAGTTTACGAAGCGGAAAAAACCAAAGAGCGTTTAGAACGTGAAGCAGATACAGCTAAAAAGTTTGCTTTAGAAAAGTTTGCTAAAGAATTATTGGATTCTGTAGACAACCTTGAGCGTGCTATTGCCGCCAATGGTGATGAAAAAACTGCCTTGTCTGAAGGTGTGGAACTGACCTTGAAATCATTACTGACCACTTTAGAAAAGTTTGGTGTGGTGGTGATTGATACAGCCAATGGTTTCAATGCAGACCTGCATCAAGCCGTAGGGATTGATCCAAATGCAAAAGCCAATGAAATTGGCAACGTATTACAAAAAGGCTACACCTTACATGGTCGCTTACTCCGCCCTGCAATGGTGATGGTTGGCGCTTAAGCCTTATAAAATCGAGAGTTGATAAAAAATTTTCATCTAAACAACTTGAAAAATTTTGATTGGCTCTCATATCGAATAACAAGTGAAAACATTGCAAAAGAATTTTTGAGGAAACATCCAAATGGCTAAAATCATTGGTATTGACTTAGGTACAACTAACTCATGTGTAGCGGTACTTGAAGGCGACAAAGTTAAAGTAATTGAAAACGCAGAAGGCGCACGTACAACTCCATCTATTATTGCTTATAAAGATGGCGAAATTCTTGTAGGTCAATCTGCAAAGCGTCAGGCTGTAACTAACCCGAAAAACACATTATTCGCAATTAAGCGTTTGATTGGTCGTCGTTATGAAGACCAAGCGGTACAAAAAGACATTGGTCTTGTGCCTTACAAAATCATCAAAGCAGACAATGGCGATGCTTGGGTTGAAGTGAATGACAAGAAACTTGCACCACAGCAAATTTCTGCAGAAACTTTGAAAAAGATGAAAAAGACTGCCGAAGATTATTTGGGCGAAACAGTTACTGAAGCCGTGATTACTGTACCTGCGTACTTTAACGATGCACAGCGCCAAGCAACCAAAGATGCGGGTAAAATTGCAGGCTTAGAAGTTAAACGTATCATCAACGAACCAACTGCTGCTGCGCTTGCATTTGGTATGGACAAGAAAGAAGGCGACCGTAAAGTTGCTGTATATGACTTGGGTGGTGGTACTTTTGACGTATCGATCATTGAAATTGCAGACCTTGATGGCGACCAACAAATTGAAGTGTTATCAACCAACGGTGATACCTTCCTTGGTGGTGAAGACTTTGACAATGCCTTGATCGAATACTTGGTTGAAGAGTTCAAAAAAGAGCAAAACTTCAACTTGAAACAAGATCCATTGGCATTACAACGTCTGAAAGAAGCGGCTGAGAAAGCAAAAATCGAGCTTTCATCTTCAAATGCGACTGAAATCAACTTGCCATATATCACTGCAGACGCAACAGGTCCGAAGCACTTGGTGATGAACGTGACTCGCGCCAAACTTGAAGGTTTGGTTGCTGATTTAGTCGCTCGTACCATTGAGCCATGTAAAGTTGCGCTACAAGATGCAGGACTTTCAACTTCTGACATCTCTGACGTGATTTTGGTGGGTGGTCAATCACGTATGCCACTTGTACAACAAAAAGTACAAGAATTCTTTGGCAAAGAGCCACGTAAAGACGTAAACCCAGACGAAGCTGTTGCAATTGGTGCAGCAATTCAGGGTGCCGTATTGTCTGGTGACAAAACTGACGTATTGCTTCTAGACGTAACTCCGTTAACGCTTGGTATTGAAACTATGGGTGGCGTGTTGACGCCAATCATTGAGAAAAACACCACGATTCCTGCGAAGAAATCTCAAGTGTTCTCAACAGCGGCAGACAACCAGCCTGCAGTAGACATTTCAGTTTACCAAGGTGAGCGTAAAATGGCTCAACAAAACAAATTGTTGGGTAACTTCCAATTAGGTGACATTCCACCAGCGCCACGCGGTGTGCCACAAATTGAAGTTTCGTTCGACATTAACGCTGACGGTATCTTGAAAGTGTCTGCAAAAGACAAGAGCACAGGCAAAGAACAATCGATTCAAATTAAAGCAAACTCTGGTTTGAGCGATGCTGAAATTGAAGCGATGATTAAAGATGCTGAAGCAAATGCTGAAGAAGACCGTAAGTTTGAAGAACTTGCAAAAGCACGTAACGAAGCGGATGCTTTAGTTTCTTCTGCTCAAAAAGCAGTAAAAGACCTTGGTGAACAAGTGACTGCCGATGAAAAAACTGCGATTGAAACAGCAGTGACTGAGCTTGAAGCCAGCACTAAAGAAAATGATGTAGATGCGATCAAAGCGAAAACTGAAGCGCTTCAAAACATCATCATGCCAATTACGCAACGTGCGTATGAAGCTGCACAAGGTCAAGGCGGTGCACAAGGTTTTGACCCGAATGCATTCCAAGGCGATGCAGGTCAAAAAGCCGATGATGGCGTAGTCGATGCTGAATTCACTGAAGTCAAAGATGATAAAAAATAATTTGTCGCTTTAACGCACATCAAAAACCGCGCTGCAAGCAATTGCAGCGCGGTTTTTCTTTTCGATATCCATACACTGACTTCAAGATTTAAATGAAAGAGCACAGACAATTGGACGCTCAACCGAGTACAATAGATAAAATGATGCTCTAACTGCAAATAGATTGAGTTTCTGCCCTACTTTCGGCTACAGTAAACCCAAAAAAGGATGCCGCTAGCAATGCGTTTGTTTCTATTGGGTGCAATCATACTGTTTTCTATCTTGCTGATTTATCAAAATATTCAACATCCGCACACACGGCACAATACTGCACTAAATCGTTTACAATATCCTTTAGATACTCGCCTACGTTATCGTATTGCTGAAGTCGATCCGCGTTTTGGCTTAAGCCATGCCGATTTACTACAACTGAGTCAGGAAGCCACCCATATTTGGAAACAAGGGACGGGACAAGATTATTTTGTATATGACCCGAACGCCAAGCTCGCCATTCACTTGATTTATGATCAACGTCAAGATGAATCAAACCAACGCCAACAACAACTTACAGCCATTGAACAACGCCAACAACACTGGAACAATCAAAATCAAAATATTCAAGCACTAAAACAAGAAATTGCAGATAAAAATCAACAACTTGATGCAAAAAAAATGCTATTTGAACAACAACTTGAACAATACAATCGTCAAGTACAGCAAATTAACCAAAGTGGTGGGCTACATCCTTCGCAACAGGAAATTTTTGCAGCCAAAAAACAAGAAATCCAGCAACACATGTGGAGTTTAGAACACGAAATAGCGCAATTTAATCAGCAAATTAACCAGCTCAATCAACAAGTCGATGCCCTCAATCAACTTAATCAAGACATTGATGTATCCATCCAGCAATTTAATGCACGTTTTCAACCACGTTTATTTGATAAAGGCAGCTTTGATGGTCAGGCCATTCGGATTTATGAGTTTCAATCTAAAGATGATTTACGTCTAACTTTGGCGCATGAATTTGGTCATGCTTTGGGTTTAGCACACCATAACGACCCTTATGCCTTAATGTATCCAATGCTAAAAGATCAGCAGTTGCAGAATTTCCAACTGCGCCCTGCCGATCTCGATTTACTCCATGCACGGCATTGAGCAATCTGGCAAACTGAAGTGACTAAAACACAAAACTCCCCTCACCCTGTACGATAGTTGCATATCCATTACACGTGCAAAGGCAGCAAATTTACTCATTTCATGTTATTGTGAAGGCTCTGTATAACCCTGAACGATCTGTGGAGATTCATGTGAGTTACTACCATATCCTGATTGAAGTAAATGACCACATCAGCACGATTGAACAAAGCCGTGATATCGAAATTTTTGATATTGTTGAGCTTCAACCTTGTCTCCACTCGATTTTATTGCCGTATTTTAATGAGCAAGTGATTGAACTTGAAGATGAAAATATTGAATACAAAGATATTTTGCATCTTGAGGTTAGACAGACCTTATTACCAATTGAACACCTGATTGAAGAAGAACAGCGTTTGCTGCCAAGTGATACCGACATCACCATTTCAGCTTATGAAATTTTTAATAACAAAGAATTAAGCCAAGATGTCACGACTGTGATTTTTGATTTGCTTGAAGCAGTGAAAATTGAACCTTAATCCCCTGTTTTAAGACAAAAATTAAAAAGGTCTGCACATTTGCAGACCTTTTTTATGCAATCGCAACAACTTATTGCATCATTTGTTTGGCCGCTTCATTACGAAACGCTCTTAAAATTTGCTGCCCTGCCCGACCTGTTGCAGCCAAGCCGAGTCGAGTCTGTTCCTGACGAATCGCTTGACGGGTTTTGTCGCCAATTAAACCATCCACTTCACCAATGTCATAACCACGGCTTAACAAAAAGCGTTGAATTTCACGGCGTTCTGCGCGGGATGTACCTGCATCATCGGTTGGCCAAGCGGTGCGGAATGCAGACTGCCCCATTAAACGATCTGATAAATGCGCAATCGCTAAGGCATAACTTTCTGCTGCGTTATAGCTATAAATGGCATCGAAGTTTCTAAACACTAAGAATACAGGGCCATTCGCACCTGCAGGTGCCATCAAGCCTGCCTGACTACTGCCCGATAAATTGCCCTGAATTAATGCCGAACCATCTGCACGAGTCAACCCACGATTAACCCAACTGCTGAGGGATTTTTTATTGCGTCGCCCTTCACCACTCAAAGACATGCCTGCAGGCACTTTGACTTCAAAGCCCCACGGCTGCCCTGTTTGCCAGCCGCGACGTTTTAAAAAGTTAGCGGTGGAAGCCAAAGCATCTGGAATACTAGATACTAAGTCACGGCGACCATCACCATCAAAATCGACCGCCAACTCATCATAGGTCGATGGCATAAACTGAGTATGCCCAAACGCCCCTGCCCATGAGCCTTTTAATTGTGATTCAGTGACATCACCACGTTGCAATAAACGCATGGTGGTAAAAAACTCACCTCGGAAATAGCTTTGACGGCGTCCTTCACAGCTCAAGGTACCTAGCGCTTGCAATAATGGATAGGATCCTGAAATCGCACCAAAGTTACTTTCTACACCCCAAACCGCCACTACGGTTTCTGCAGGTACGCCATAGGCTGCTGCAACACGATTGAGCACATCACGGTGCTGTGCCAATTTCTGCTGTCCTGCCTGCACGCGCTCATCATCGACCAAGCCTGAGAGATAATCCCAGATTGGCGTAGAAAATTCAGGTTGGTAATTTAAACGCTCAATGACGGAATAATCTGGGCTGAGATTTTGAGTATAGCGATCATAACTGCTGCCACTCACCCCTTTGGCAATGGCTTGGCTGCGTAAATTGGCCAAACAACTTTGAAAATGGTTTTGTGGTTGAAAATTTGCAGATGTACTGACCGTTGGTGTTACGGTGACAGATTTTCCATTGATAATCAGTTCTGCCTGAACCTGAGTAGCTGCCATTGCAGCTGTCGCAAAAATCACAGCGAAACGATGCATAATACCCTTTGATGTGTTTTGAATTTAAATCTTGGCTTTACCATAACACCTTCAGCCACAGAGATCAGATGAAAATCTGTAACTTTAAATTCATTTACACAGTTTTAAATTCATTTTCTCGTTTTAAATTTAAAACACTTATCCACAAGTACGGCATCTCACATTTTTAAATTCAAAATCACAACACATGATAAGACTTTTAAATTTAAAAGTTTAAATTCAAATTAAACCAACCCAAGTTATCCACAAAACACGACATTCACTGCATATTTACGATGTATTACTTTGAATTTAAAAGTAGCTTTTTAAATTTAAAGATCAAAAGAGCCGCTACTTTATTTAAATTCAAAACTGCAGATCTATCTTTAAATTCATTTCTGATATTTAAATTCAAAGTTGAAGCATCGCTTTAAATTTAAAACGCGCTATTTGAATTTAAAGTTTTGAATTCATAATTATCATCTGTTTCCCATCAGACTTGTGCGCATTTTTATTTTAAGTATTGCTTTGCTACGGTGATGGTTGCTTATTCAGCCTGATCTATCTTAATCAACCTAAAATTACAGCGTCAATCCTAGACAGATTAACGGTAGAACACCTTAAAAATGGGCAGAATAAAAAATGTGAGAGCATAAAAAAGCGCTCATCGTGATGAGCGCTTTGGCGTCATTTTTAAATTTACAAGCTCATATCAGCACTGAGCGCCAATGGATTTGGCAAAATTTTTGCCAATTGGCGGCATAAATCTGTCAACTCAGCAGCATCATTCGGCATTAAAGTAATATGCCCAATTTTACGACCTTCACGCTCAGTTTTATTGTACAAATGCAAATGTGCGCCATTCAATGCCAACACATCTTCAGTTTTGGGATGCTGACCAATAATATTGACCATCACCGTTGGACGTACCACTTCAGTTGAGCCTAACGGTAAACCTGCTACAGCACGAATATGGTTCTCAAACTGCGAACACACCGCGCCTTCAATTGACCAGTGACCTGAGTTATGCACACGAGGTGCCATCTCGTTGGCATACAAGCCCTTGTCAGTGACAAATAGCTCTAACGTCAACACACCTACATAATTCAAGTGATTGAGCAGGCGAGTGATATAGTCTTGTGCCGCAGGCTGCAAGTCAGCGCTGTTTGGTGCAGGGACAATCGAATGCGACAAAATACCGTTGTGATGATGGTTTTCTGCCAATGGCCAAGTTTTTACTTCACCATTTTGACCACGCACCGCAATAATAGATACTTCACGTGAAAAAGTAACAAAACTTTCTGCGATCAAGCTGCCTGCAGGGCCAAGTTCTGCCCATGCTTGTTCAATCTGATCTGCACTGCGCAAGACAAACTGACCTTTGCCATCATAGCCGCCTGTTGCGGTTTTTAGCACAATTGGCAGACCAAGTTCAGCTACAGCAGCCTGTAAACTTTCCAGCGAGTTGACCGCTTTATACGGCGCAACAGGAATCGCCAATTCATCAAATAAGCCTTTTTCCAGCAAGCGGTTTTGGGCAATTGCCAAAGCCTGACGTGGTGGATGCAAGTCTTTGTGCTTAATCAATACATCAACATCAGCCAACGGAGTATTTTCAAACTCAAGGCTGAATACATCGGCACTGTGTATAAAATCTTGTAGGCTATTTTCGCTTTTGCTGGCAAAAACCTGACCCAAGGTTGCCGCTGGGCAATCTGGACTGGCTTCAAAAAAGGTACATTGAATATTTAAGGGTAAAGCCGCTTGTGCCATCATGCGACCCAATTGACCGCCACCAAAAATACCGATGGTCTTATCCATAGTAATTGTCCCGCTTAAGCCTGACCTGGAATATTGTTGCTTGAAACTTTCTCAGTTTGCGCGGCACGGAAATTGGCAACATTTTGTGCAATTTCTGGACGGGTTAAACCTAAAATTTGGGCTGCCATAATTGCCGCATTGGTTGCTCCCGCAGGACCAATCGCCAATGTACCTACGGCAATACCTGCAGGCATTTGCACAATTGAAAGTAATGAATCGACACCATTTAAAATTGAAGATTTCACTGGCACACCCAAAACAGGTAAATCAGTTTTAGCTGCACACATACCTGGTAAGTGTGCGGCACCACCAGCGCCTGCAATAATCACCTGAATGCCACGATCACGCGCTTGTTCAGCATATTCAAATAAGCGATCTGGGGTACGGTGTGCAGAAACGACTTCCGCTTCAAATGGGACACCAAGCTGCTTCAGCATATTGGCAGTGTGTTCGAGAGTTGCCCAATCCGATTGAGAACCCATGATAATTCCAACGAGAGGAGCGTCTTGTGCAGCGGCCGCGTTCATTACAAATATTCCAGAAACGAAACTAAGGAAAGAGAAATTCAGGCGAGAAAGCCAAGCTTGAATAAGAACTCCACATTATAGACTGATTTTTCGACTTGTTAAAATTGAACACGGCGACTCAACCGACTTTTTTGATTATTTTTATCGGGTTATTTTAAAGAATTGAAAACAGTTAAACAAAATAGGTGAACCTAAAGCTATTCAAGCGAGCTAAAACTCGTCTTTAAGGCGCACGAAATACAAAATACACGCAACCACATAAACATAAGGCTGCCCATAAATAATCCAGTTTAAAAGGTTGCTTAAACAGAAAAATCATAAACGGGACAAACACCAATAAAGTCACAACTTCTTGGGTAATTTTCATTTGACCTACCGCCCAGCCATGCTGCGCCAGCAAACGGGTAGCAGGAATCATCAAACTGTATTCAAATAGGGCGATCACCCAACTGAATAAAATTGCCTGCCACAGCGGAGCATCATGTGGTAAAAACTTGAGATGACCATACCACGCCAAGGTCATAAAACAGTTTGCAATCACCAAAAGTAAAAGTGCTGAAGACATTGTGTCGTACTATCTTAAAAATTCAGTTTTATTTTACGAGCTATTTGCCATAAAAAATGCAAGAGCAGCAATTTTTTACATCCTTTGGCGCAGATTCAGCTCAGAAAAATCCCTGAAATGAGATACAAGAATCACTATCTTTTCGCCAAAACCCTTGCTATCGTTGCTTCAAATCAAGTTAATCACGACAACAGCACAAAAATACGTGATGTGTCTATAAAAAGCAGTGGAGTAAGGCGGAATGCATCTGCATATTTTGGGTATTTGTGGCACATTTATGGGCTCATTGGCACTTTTGGCCCGCGATTTAGGACATACCGTCACAGGTTCAGACCAAAACGTCTATCCACCGATGTCGACTCAACTGGAAAATGCAGGCATTACCTTAATGCAAGGTTATGACCGCAGCCATTTACAACCGCATCCAGATTTAGTGATTGTGGGCAATGCCATGAAACGTGGGATTGATGCGGTTGAATACATGCTGAATGCAGGTTTACCGTATATTTCTGGCCCGCAATTTTTGGCCGATCATGTCTTGCAAGGCAAACACGTACTGGGCGTTGCAGGCACGCACGGCAAAACCACCACCACCACCATGTTGGCGTGGGTATTGGATCAGGCAGGCTTAGAACCGGGCTTTTTAATTGGCGGCGTTCCTTTAGGCTTTAGTGAAAGTGCACGTTTGGGTGCAGGCAAGTATTTCTGTGTCGAAGCCGATGAATACGACTCTGCGTTTTTTGATAAACGCTCCAAGTTCGTACATTACCATCCTAAAACCGCCATTTTAAATAACCTTGAATTTGACCATGCCGATATTTTTGATGATTTGGCCGCAATTCAAAAACAATTCCATCATTTGGTGCGTACCATCCCAAGTGAAGGGCGCATTATTGCCCCAATTACAGAAACCCATATTGATGAAGTGTTAGAAATGGGTTGCTGGACACCTGTGCTACGTACTTCGCTCAATGCAGATCCACAAGCGGAACTGTATGCAGAACAACTTGCAGCAGATGGTTCACATTTTAAAGTTCTGAAAAATGGTGTGCTACAAGGTGAAGTGCGCTGGAATATGACTGGGCAACACAGTGTCGCCAATGCCTTGGCAACCATCGCCGCAGCAGAGCATGTTGGGGTTGCAATTGAAACCGCATGTGCAGCGCTGTCCAATTTTGGTGGGGTGAAACGCCGTATGGAGTTATTAGGCACCATACGCGGCATTGAAGTCTATGATGACTTTGCCCACCATCCAACCGCAATTGAAACCACACTGGACGGCGCACGTAAGCGTTTGGGTGAGCGTAAGCTTTGGGCGATTATTGAACCACGTTCCAACACCATGCGCATGGGCAGTCATAAAGAGGGCTTGGCAGATTCAGCACGTTTGGCGGATGCTGTGATTTGGTATCAACCTGAAGGTTTAGACTGGGATTTACAGCCTGTGGTTGCGGCTGCTCGCAATCATGCGGTGGTGGCCAATACTTTGGATGAAATTATTCAAAAAATCGTGAGCCAAGCAGGTGAGGGCGATGCAGTGGTGATTATGTCAAATGGTGGATTTGGTGGTTTACATCAAAAACTCATTCAAGCGTTGCAACACACGGCTTAAAATCGCTTAAACTGATTTAAAACTCTTTCAAAAAAAATCCCCTGTTTTTGGCAAAAAATAGGGGATTTTTATATTAATTATAAACTTATATATTATAATTATTAAAAGCAACAATACTGCTCATGAACTTGTCATCTTGACCTGTTACTTTAAAAAGATTACATCCTGCGAGCATGACGGTTGCTACAGGTTGGCTGCTGGATGTCTTTCATCATTATTACTAAGAAGGATGGTCACAATGTCAAAAACAATGAAAGCCATGGTCTACCACGGCGCCAATGATATTCGTTTTGAAGAACGCCCACGTCCAGAAATTTTACAACCAACAGATGCCGTGATTCGTCTCACCAAAACTACAATTTGCGGTACTGACTTAGGTATTTGGAAAGGTAAAAACCCAGAAATTCAAGACACTGCAGTTGCCAAGACAGGGCTATTTGATGGCCGTATTTTAGGTCACGAAGGTATCGGGATTGTTGAAGAAGTCGGTTCGGCAGTCAAAAATTTCAAAAAAGGCGACAAGGTCATTATTTCTTGTGTCAGCCGTTGTGGTACTTGTGAAAACTGTCAAAAACAACTCTATGCACACTGCCAAAATGAAGGCGGTTGGATCATGGGATATATGATTGATGGTACTCATGCTGAATATGTCCGTACTCCATTTGCAGACACTTCTTTATATTTGCTGCCTGAAGGTTTAAATGAAGAAGTTGCGGTTTTCTTGTCTGATGTATTGCCAACTTCACATGAAATTGGTGTGCAATACGGCAATGTTAAACCTGGTGATACCATTGCAATTGTGGGTACAGGTCCAATTGGCATGGGTTGTCTGCTTACCGCACAGTTCTATTCTCCTGCACAAATTATCGCAGTCGATATGGACGATAACCGCTTGGCGATGGCAAAAGAGTTGGGTGCAACCCATACCATTAACTCTGCCAAAGAAGATGCAGTACAACGTATTTTAGAGATTACAGGTGGTCGCGGGGTAGACTGTGCCATGGAAGCTGTAGGTGTCGAAGCCACTTGGGATATTTGCCAAAATGTCGTGAAAGAGGGCGGACATATTGCCAATGTGGGCGTACATGGTAAGTCGGTAAATTTTGAGTTAAACAAACTCTGGATTAAAAACCTGACCATCACTACGGGTTTGGTGAATACCAATACGACAGGTATGCTGTTAAAAACCTGCTGTTCAGGCAAATTACCTTTAGAAAAACTGGCAACGCACCATTTTAAATTCTCTGAATTTGAAAAAGCCTATGATGTGTTTAAACATGCTTCAGATGAAAATGCCATGAAAATGATGATTAATTACGAATAATCTTGGCTTAACTATGTTACAAAAAAGCCAATCTACGCGCTGTGGATTGGCTTTTTTGGGCTTTTATAATATTTTCAAGAAAATTTTAGACTGCACGACAGACGAAGTCTGCATGCTGTTTTAATACCAACACATTAGATTATTTCAACGTAGAAAGACTTTTAAGCCACGACATCAGCATATTGTGTATCTGTTTCAAAAGCCGTCTCAATATAAGAGCACACGGGTACAATTTTTAGCTGCTTTTCACGTGCAAAGGCGACCAAAATATCTAATAGCTGACGGGCAACCCCTTGACCTCGTAATGTCAGATCGACCCAAGTGTGATCTGCTAAAATAGTGTGATCATCTTGATATTGATAAGTAATTTCAGCGATATGCCGACCATCTCGTTCAATAAAAAACTCGCCACCGCGTTGGGTTTCTTGATGTTGAATTTGCATAAGTCCACCTATCAAACTAAATCTATTTTTTCAATTTGCCACACTCTTTACGAAATATTGTGCTGAATTTGTACAACTTAAAGTGATTTACCATACAGAATAAATTGCACAACACTTAAAATTATGTAATTCTTTACGCAGATTTAGGCAGCGTCCTAATCCCAAATTATGTTGAACAAGGGGAGTAGCCTCCTCCAAGCGTTAAAATATAACTTTAACGTGTCAGCGTTTCGTCATTACACTTTGCAAAAAGTCGGACGCTGAGCATAGTGCACATACTTGTTGATACAAGTCCGCTCTATGTAGGCAAGACCTTGATCATGTTGTTACAGATGTTTGAAATCATCTGACAACAGGTCAAGGTTTTTTTGTGGCCAGTTGTTGGATGTGGAGATTGTATGGAATCCATCGGCAATTTATGGCTATATCTGGTCTTTTTTGCAATTGTTGCAGTCATGCTCGCCATTGACTTCTTAGGCTTTAAACAAAAAGCAGGCGAATCGGTCAAAGTCAAAACCGCTGCGTATTGGAGTATCGCCTGGGTCAGTGTGGCAGCTTTATTTGGTGGCGGTTTATGGCTGTATCTTAAACACAGCGTTGGGCTAGAAGTCGCCAACACCAAAGTCATGGAATACTTTGCGGGTTATTTGCTGGAAAAATCACTGGCGATTGATAATGTATTCGTTTGGTTGATGATCTTCGCCGCATTCGCCATCCCACCGGGCTTACAGCGTAAAATTTTACTCTACGGCGTACTGGGCGCAATTATTCTCAGAACCATTTTTATTTTTATTGGAGCTTGGTTTGTACAAGAATTCTCCTGGATTTTGTATATTTTTGGCGCATTTTTGGTCTACACAGGCTTTAAATTCTTAAAAGGTCCAGAGCAAGAAGCCAGCAATATTGAAGATATGGCGTTGTTGAAATGGCTACGCAAACACATGCGTATTACCCCAACACTGGAAAAAGATCAGTTTTTTGTGCGCCAAAATGGTGTACTTTGGGCAACGCCATTATTTTTAGTTTTAATTTTGGTCGAAGCATCTGACGTTATTTTTGCCGTGGATTCTATCCCTGCAATTTTTGCCGTGACTACCGATCCGTTTATTGTACTCACTGCAAATCTTATGGCTATTTTGGGCTTACGTGCCATGTTTTTCTTGCTCTCAGGCGCAGCCACTAAAATGCATTATTTACCGTATGGACTGGGTTTAATTTTACTATTTATTGGCTTTAAAATGCTGATGTTAGATGTATTCCACATGCCTATCTGGATTTCACTCGGCTTTATTGTACTTGTGCTGACAATCACTGCGTGGTTATCAATTCGACATAGTCGAAAACACCATGAAACCACATTATAAAATTTAATAATCCCCACCATCGTTGCAAGCCTTCTTTCGAGAAGGCTTTTTGTATTCATTTCACCAAGTTTTAATTTACCGTACGATAAATTTTATCGTACTGCTGCAAGCTACATTTAAGGTACAATCTCTTGAAAAATGAAAAATGTAGGTTGTTTTATGCCATCTCCTGTACAACGCACCGCAATTCGTGGTCGCTTTCTTGATTTCAAAAACTGTACCAGCCAAGCCGATCAAATTTCAGAACAAGTCCGTTATGTAGACGATGGCTTGTTAATTTGCGAACAAGGCAAAATTCAGTGGTTTGGTTCATGGCAAGAAGGGCAGGCAAAGCTAAACGCCAACACAGAGTTCCATCATTATCCTGACCATCTCATTGTGCCTGGCTTCATCGACACCCATATTCATTTTCCACAGACTGAAATGATTGGCGCGTATGGTGAACAATTACTGGAATGGCTGAATACTTATACTTTTCCGACTGAACTGCAATTTGCAGATAAAGCCTATGCAGATCAGATTGCACAATTTTTTGTGCAGGAATTACTGAAAAATGGCACCACCACAGCTTTGGTGTTTTGTACGGTACATCCTGAATCGGTAGATGCGTTGTTTGAAGCGGCAGCACAACATCAAATGCGTTTAATTGCAGGTAAAGTGCTGATGGATCGGCATGCACCTGAAGCATTGTGTGACAGTGCAGACTCAGGCTATACAGACTCTAAAGCGTTGATTGAAAAATGGCATGGAAAAGGACGTAATCTCTACGCGATTACGCCACGTTTTGCACCGACTTCTAGCCCTGAGCAACTGGCGCGGGCAGGGCAACTCAAAGCCGAATATCCCGATGTTTATGTACATACCCATTTAAGTGAAAATCACAATGAAATTGCGTGGGTGAAACAATTATTTCCAGAGCAAAATGGATATTTAGATGTTTATCATCACTATGGTTTAACAGGTTCACGTTCGGTTTTTGCGCATTGTGTGCATTTAGAAGAACATGAATGGCAATGTCTGCATCATACCGATTCTGCAATTGCCTTTTGTCCAAGCTCCAATTTATTTTTGGGCAGCGGTTTATTTCCGCTGCATAAAACTTGGGAGCGACAGGTGAAGGTCGGTTTAGGTACAGATATTGGCGCAGGCACCACGTTTAATGTACTGCATATCCTCAATGAAGCCTATAAAGTACAACAACTGCAAGGGGCAAAACTCTCTGCTTTTGAAGCGTTGTATCACGCCACATTAGGTGCTGCCAAAGCTTTGGACTTAGACGATAAGCTGGGGAATTTTAAGGTAGGCAAAGAAGCCGATTTTGTGGTGCTGGATTTAAATGCCACCGCTTTACAACGCTTACGACAACAACGTTCCAAACATCTTGAAGATGCATTATTTGCCCTCATTACTTTAGCAGATGACCGTAATATTCATGCGACCTATATTTATGGACAACGTGCCTACTACCAACCCAATCAAAACTCAGCAGCAGGTGGCTAAACCTGCGCAATCCTCGTATATAAAACCCATCGGATGGGCAATGCTGATACTCGGTTGTGCTTTGTTGTTACGCTCAGATTCTCACTCAGCACAAAAATGATGCTATTTTAACCATGCAAGCACGTGCAACATCGCGCAAGATATATTAAAATTAGCGCATATTTTGGGGTGTTGCAGGTCAACACCTTTTTTATTTTTGCTTTTTAGGTATCTACCCATGACAGTTGAAATGCAGGTTTTGATTTCTGCAGAAGAAATCCAAACAAAAGTTCAGGAACTTGGTCAAAAAATTAATGCTCACTATGCCAATAGCGACAAAGAGTTGGTTTTAATTGGCTTATTACGTGGTTCTGTATTGTTCATGGCAGATTTATGCCGCACCATTCAAAAGCCGCATGAACTGGATTTTATGACTGTATCCAGCTACGGCGGAGGTACTGTGTCATCGCGTGATGTGAAAATTTTAAAAGATTTGGATGGTGAAATTCGCGGTAAAGATGTCTTGGTGGTTGAAGATATTATCGACTCGGGCAACACCCTAAATAAAGTGATGGAAATTTTGCAAACCCGTGAGCCAAATTCAATTGAGCTATGTACCTTAATTAGCAAGCCATCACGCCGTGAAATTGAACTTGAAGTTAAATTCATGGGCTTTGAAATTGAAGATAAGTTTATTGTCGGTTATGGCTTAGATTACGACCAGAAATATCGTCATATTCCGTTTATTGGCGAAATTGGCTTATAAAACAAACACGCCTCGCTTAAAAAAAGTGATCGTTTCAGATCACTTTTTTTATGGCTAAAATTTGCATTTCATCTATCTAACAGGACAAAAACACAACATGCTGTAGCATTATTCGACTATTTTCCTTGGGATTTTTCAGCAAAAATAAGTCTGAAACATGATGTAAAACATAAACAAAGATAACAAGGAGCTGCTCATGTGGTCATTAATTGTCGCAATTGTGGTGGGTTTTATTGCAGGTTTAATCGCCCGTGCGATTCATCCTGGAGATGACAAAGCAGGGTTTATTGTCACCACCTTACTTGGGATTGCAGGGTCTTTATTGGCAACCTATGCAGGGCGTATGATGGGATTGTACGGTGATGGTTCTGCCGCAGGCTTTATTGCCTCCATCATTGGTGCGCTGATTATTCTATTTATTTATAATACGTTCATGAAAAAATCGCGTGCTTAAATCCTGTATTAACGACTGTAATTTTTCAGTCAAACATCTTCTCTCTCAATAAAAAAACCGCCTAAAAATTGAGGCGGTTTTTTTATATCTACTTCGCAATCACAAATTTCAGGTTTGCTCCGATACACACTACACAATTTTAGTTGCCAATATCAGATAAAAAATTAGCCGTTCTTAAAGACCAAATTCTTTAAAAATCTGTTCAATTTGTGCCGCAGGATATGCTCCCATAACTTTAAAGCCATTCAAGAAAATAATCGCAGGCGTACCGTTTACACCTAAACGATGCGCTAAAACAATGTTGCGCTCCACAGGGTTGGCACAACTGCTTTGACTTGTAGGCAATTGTGCTTTTGTGATCAGGTTTTCCCAAGCAAGAGCAGGGTTTTTCTCACAATACACCTGTTTAGATGGCGCAACAGATTGCGCTTTTAACGGCAAAATAAAGGTATAGATTGTAATGTTGTCCAGCTTTTTCAGTTCAGCCTCAAGCTGTTTACAATATGGGCAATTTGGGTCAGAAAAGATCGCAATCTGACGTTTTCCCGTACCTCGCACACTTTTGATTGCATCTTGTAACGGTAACTTTTTCCAATCGACACTGTTTTGTTGGATCAATAAATCTTTGGTTAAGTTATGCTGATCCTTTAAACGAATCATTGAACCCGCCAAAATATGTTGTGCATCTTCATTCAAATACACCACTTGACCATCCATAGAGGCACTGTAAATACCTTTCATTTCTGTGGCTTGAATATTGTCTAATTTCAGTTGCGGATGCTGTTGTTTGACATTTTTACTAACCGTTGCAACATCGGCCATGCTCACGGCGCTGCATAATCCCATTAAGGCAGCTAAACTCAATTGTTTAATCATGTGTTTCATCTAAAAGTAAATTTAGCCTGATTCTAAGCTGAAAGCTGCACAGAATTCAGTATTTTTAAGCCAGAATTACGCAATTGCTACAACTCGTTTTTGCTATGCAACGCTTTAGGTTTCACGTGGAACATTCAAACCTGATGGCGGATTAATTTCTACTGAAATATGCACAATTTCTTCATGAATGGCGAGGGCGGTGCGGACTTGATCTGCGTCTAAATCGTGTGCGGTTTCCAATGCCAAAATACAGGAAAATTTACCCTGTCCGACTTTCCAAACATGCAAGTCTGTAATCATCACACTGACTGGTAACTCTGCAATCACTTCACGAATTTCATCCACCACAGGATGATCCATTTCTGCATCCAGCAATGTTTTCCCTGTTTCCTGCATCAAACCTATCGCCCAACGCGCCACTAAAATTGAACCAACAATACCTAACAGTGCATCTAGAAAATCCCAGCCCCAATATTTACCCGCAATTAAAGCAATAATCGCAAAAATTGAAGTCACCGCATCTGCCACCACATGCATAAAGGCGGCTTTTTGATTCAGGTCATGGCTGTCATGCGTATGCTCATGATGGTGATGGTGATGGTGATGGTGATCATCTTCATGTAATAACCATGCACAAATCAAATTGACCAATAACCCTAAAATTGCAATTGGGATGGCTTGGTTATACTGAATATCGACAGGAAAAAATAAACGCTCGATAGAGTGAATTGCCATAAATGCAGCCACCACCAACAATAAAATGGCGCTGCTATAGCCAGCTAAAATTTCAATTTTCCATGTACCAAAACTAAACCGTGTATCTGCTGCATAATGACGTGCTGCCCGATAGGCAAAATAAGCCAAGCCTAGCGCCAGCATGTGTGAGCTCATGTGCCAGCCATCCGCTAGCAAAGCCATGGAATGAAAAATCCAACCACCCAAGATTTCCAAGAACATCATGACAGCCGTCAGCAAAGCCGCATATAATATTTTTTTCTGCGCCAGCGGATTGCCTTGATCGAATTGATGTGGATGCATACGATGAGAGTGTTGCTGACGCATAATGGGAAATCATTGTTAAATATACTCCCATAGAGTATATAAAAATTGAGGTGATGTGTTGGGTCATTTACATACAGATAAGAAAATTTTAAATCGCGTCAAACGCCTACAAGGACAAATTGGGGCAGTAGAACAAGCACTTCACAATCCTGATCATGGCTGTATTGAAGTTTTACAACAAGTCGCAGCCATTAAAGGTGCGGTCAATGGTTTGATGAATGAGTTAATCGAATCGCATTTACGCCATCATGTGATTGGTGATCAATGCGCGATTGATGAACATGAACTGGAAGAGTTTATGAAATTGCTGAAACGCTATGCTTAAACACAAATAGGCTTGACCAGATTCAAGGCTTGTCTTTACACTGAGTGATATTTCTCACTATATGAGACTAAACTCAACAGTTTAGCCATCAATCGAGTTTTTATGACTCAATCTCAATCTTGGCATCCTTTCGTGATGATCAGCCTCGCCCTGATTATTGGCACCATGGGCACGGCACTTGCAAGCCCGCTGTATCCAATTTATCAGGAATTGTGGCAGCTTTTACCCAGCCATATCACCTTTATTTTTGTGGCGTATATGCTCGGTTGTTTGGCTACCTTGCTCTTTTTAGGGCGTACCAGCAACAGTATCGGCTTCTTAAAAACCTTAGAATTGGGTTTAGTCATCATCACCCTCGGACTGATTCTGTCTATGTTTGCCACCAATGCACTTTGGCTTGCTTTGGGGCGTTTTGTGATTGGAATTGCTTCAGGTCTTATGACTACATCGGCGTTAATTGGCTTAATGTGGAGTATCCCCGAATCACATAAAGCACATGCGCCACAGCTCAGTTCAGTCATTACCGCAGTCGGGTTTGGCTTAGGTCCTTTGCTCGGTGGTGGTGTGGCACAATTTTCAGCAGCGCCTTTGTTTAGTCCATATATTCCTGTCATTTTGGGTGCAGTACTGTGTTTTATTGGATTGTTACGTTTAGCACCGCCTGAATTTACGCCACAAGCCTTCTCGATTGCCCCAAAATTAGAACGCCCAGAACCACGCTTTCATGCAGAATTTTATATTACAGGTTTAACCGCATTCTGTGCCTTTGCTGCCTTTAGTTTATTTGCTTCGCTCTCTCCCTCTTTTGTGCAAGTGATTATTCCGTGGCACGGGCCTTTGGTCAGTGGTTTGGCCATCACCTGTATTTTGCTGATTTCAGCGCTGGTGCAGTATTTTTCTAAAGCCATTCCTGCACAAAAATGCCTAAATTATGGGCTGTATTTGCTGTTATTGAGTTTATTGGTACTCGGTTTATGCATGTATTTACATTGGAGTTTTCTATTTTTTGTGAGTGATGTGCTGCTAGGCATAGGACACGGGTTGGCATTGATTGGTGCTTTTGGCTTAATTCATGCCATGACCAATCTACAGAATCGCGCTGCAGTGATGTCGACCTATTTATTTGTGGGCTATTTAGGCACAATTCTGCCAATTATTGCAGTCGGTTATCTGGCCGATCATTTTGGTTTAACCACCGCCGTACTTAGCTTTTGTGCAGCCATCTGCTTACTGTGTGGCTACATCATTATTTGGTATCGCCAATTGCAGAACAAACCTGTTTTAGGATGAAGTTTCATCTAAACGACAAACTAAAATCAGGACAAGGTTTGGATCAGCTGAGTTTATTCAAATATTCAAACTTTGTAGATGACTAGGACTATGTCTTCTGTTTGATCTCAAACTCAGCAGCCATTATTTTTCATTGATGGTTTGATGCTCTAATTCTTTAGTTAGGAAGTAATTTAAAAAGGTTCGAATCACTGCAATGATCGCCAGTTTAATTAGGCTATCTAAATCTGGATCTACTGTGGTGGCTAAAATATCTGCAGCCAACTGAAATTCAAGTGCCGTCGCGAGCCAATCCCCAAAACAATAACGTGCAGTACGCCCCGATTTTAACTGAACCAGCACCAATAAAGTTTTAACCAGACCAATCACCACGCAAATCACAGAAATGGCTTCGAGTGACAATTGCAAAAAATGAACCGAAGAAATGAGTATTTCACGTAAAAAAGCCAGTTCAAACATCCAAATACCTCCATCAGAGATTTCATCTCGTGCATTTAGGATTGAATTGAGCGCCAATTTTTGATTATTTTCTCATCATAGCTTTAAATGCTGCGGTTTAAAAAGACTTACGTGATTATTGATGGGTTTTCATAAAGATAAATTGAAATGTTTAAATATGACATAAGTTAGATCGGGCTTGTGCCGAATGAGAAACTAAACATTAACGAATAGGCTGATTTTTAGTAGCAGATCACCCCAAATAGGATAATAAAAAAGCACTAAGCCACTCAAACTTAATGCTATTTTTGTATCAAATCAGGAAGTAATCGCTAAAAATCATTTCCCAATACAAAACGATCCAAAAATCTTGCCCAACAAATCATCTGCAGAAAAATCACCAGTGATCTCACCCAAAGCATTCTGTGCAAGACGTAACGACTCGGCTACTAATTCCCCCGCATGATAGACCACCAACTGCTCACGTGCTTCAGCCAAATACTGCTGCGTGCGTTTCATTGCGTCTAAATGACGGGTACGTGCAATAAAGGTATCTTCTTCAGGCTGAAAGCCTGCATGCGCTGTAATCGCCTCTATGAGCGATTGAACACCTGTTTCTTGTTTGGCCGACACAGTAATATGTCTAAACCCTTTAAAATCTGAAATTGTAGCTTGTACACCAGTTAAATCGCATTTATTGCCAATCAACATCAAACGCTTCGGTTCAATATGTTCAGCAAAATAATGCTGTGCCAATTGCAACGGATCTTCGTTTTGGCTCAAGTCATAGACCAATAACAATAAATCCGCCTGTTCAATTTCTTTAATTGCACGGCGAATCCCTTCCTGCTCCACAATATCCCCTGTTTCACGTAAACCTGCGGTATCGGTCAGGGTAATTGGTAAGCCATTTAGGGTAATTTTTTCATGCAATACGTCACGAGTAGTTCCCGCAATATCAGTCACAATTGCACGTTCAATACCCGCCAAGGCATTGAGTAGAGAAGATTTACCTGCATTCGGTTTGCCCGCAATCACTACCTGCAGACCTTCACGCAACAATTGTCCCTGACGCGCAGATTGTTGCACAGCAGTCACCGAAGTAGCCACTTCATCTAGCAAATTAAGGATTTTCCCATCGGCCAAAAAGTCAATTTCTTCTTCAGGAAAATCAATAGCAGCTTCAACATGCAAACGTAAATGAATTAACTGTTCTAGCACAGTATTCACTTTGGTGGAAAAAGCCCCTTGAAGGGAACGCACTGCAGAACGCGCAGCGGCTTGTGAAGTGGCATCAATTAAATCGGCAATGGCTTCGGCCTGTACCAAATCCAGCTTGCCATTTTCAAAGGCGCGCATCGAAAATTCACCCGCTTTGGCAGCCGTTGCACCGAGTTCCAGTAAACGTGCCAACAGCGCATTTTGAATCACTGGGCCACCATGCCCTTGTAGTTCCACCACATCTTCGCCAGTAAATGAATGAGGATTGGGGAAACAAATCACCAAACCTTCATCCATGACTTCATTGGCTGCATCGTAAAACTGGCGAAAACCTGCATAACGCGCTTTGGGTAAGTCTTTTTGGGTCAATGCTGCGGCAATCGCATAGGCTTTTGGTCCCGACAGGCGAATCACCCCCACACCACCACGGCCAGGTGGAGTCGCGATTGCGGCAATGGTGCTGCGGTTATACATAAAATTCACCTAAAACTTTCAAAATGTATGCAAAGAAAAATCCGCCTAAGATTACCATCTTAAGCGGATTTATTCAGCAGCTCAGCCATACTTAATTGACTGGAGTTGCCTCTTCTCGTTTAGCGCGGTCTTTTTCAACACTTTTGTTGATCAAGCTTTGCTGCAAAATCGTAATCAAGTTGTTGACAATCCAGTACAGAACTAGACCTGCAGGGAAGAACAATAAGAATACGGTAAATACCACAGGCATAATGCGGAAGATTTTTGCCTGCATTGGATCTGTTGGCTGTGGGTTCAACATTTGTTGAACATACATGGTCACACCCATCAACAATGGCAAGATAAACCAAGGGTCCATTGCCGATAAGTCTTGAATCCAACCTAACCACGGTGCATGGCGTAACTCTACCGATTCCATCAATACCCAGTACAAGGCAAGGAAAATTGGCATTTGTAGTAACAATGGCAAACAACCTGACAGTGGATTCACTTGTTCACGTTTATAAAGTGCCATCATTTCTTGCGAGAAACGCATACGGTCTTCGCCAAATTCTTCTTTCATGCGCTGCATTTCTGGTGCAATCACACGCATTTTCGCCATAGAACGATAGCTCTTAGACGATAACGGCCAAAGAATCAGTTTGACAAGAACGGTTAATAAGATGATTGACCAACCCCAGTTGCCCACTAAACCATGGAAGAATTGCAAACCAATAAACAATAATTTTGCAATTGGCCATAACCAGCCATAATCCACAGTTTGGTTCAAACCTGTCGCCAAATCTTTCAATTCAGACTGAATTTTTGGACCAGAGTAGAAGGTCGCATCAACTTCTGCCACCGTACCTGCAGGGACATTAATGGTTGGCGAGGTAAAACCAATGATGTTCATTTCATCGCTAGATTTACGTGATTCCAACTTCGCTGCATACGGTTGACCATCGGCCTGCGTCAATTTTAACTGCCCCGGAACCCATGCACTCACGAAATAGTGCTGAACCACGGCCACCCAACCACCTGTTGCATCGACATTCAATTTTTCGTCATTAAAATTGTCAAATTTCAACTTGTTGTAGTGTTCTTCAGGTGTTCCCCATGCGCCGCCAAGGAAAGTACCCAAGGTAAAAATACCTTGATCTGACTTGCCTGGATCATCTGAATTATCACGTTTCAACTGACCAAACATCTGACCTTGCCAGTTTTGGCTGCTGCGGTTAATCACTTTGTGATTCACCAGCACAGGATATTCACCTTCAGTAAAACTAAAGGTTTTAATGATTTCTACACCATCGGCAGTTTTATATACCATTGGGACAGTTAAAGTTTTAACTGTTTCACCCGCTTTATTTTTGCTTTCTTTGGCATCGGCTAAGCTATAAGTCGATTTTTCAATTTCATAGCTTGGGCGGCCATTACGGCTACTGTCTGGACCATTCAGCCCGATTAACCCAGATTGCGCGACATAGGTGCGCTTAGCATCGCTTTCCAGCATGACGAAAGGATCGTCACTGTCTTTATTTTTGTCATGATTGAGTAATTCAACACGAACAATATCACCACCTTTCGGATTGATCCAAAGATGATAAAGGTCAGTTTGTACTGAAATAAGCTGCTGACTTACAGGTGCTGTGGCATCGGTTGTTTGCTGTGCAGGAATATTTGCTTGCGGTACATCAGAAGCTGCTGTAGCCGTTTGGGCATTCGGCAAATCTGCAGACACTTCATGTGAAACAACGGCAGTTTTTTGCTGCGGTGCTGTTTCAGCATTTCCATAATCTTTTTGCCACGCCAAAATGAGCAAATATGCGACGACAAACATGGCCCCGAGAATTGCAAACCTGGCCCATTGTTGCATATCTATTACCCCAAGTGGTTAGAGTGATTTTGGTTCAATAAACGATCACGAAAGGGTACAGTAATGTGATGCGTTTGAGAATCTATTTGCTGAAATGAAATAAAACGAATGACTTTTGGCGGCACCGGATCATAGCCCGAACCACCCCACGGATGACAACGACAAATACGTTTTGTAGCCAGCCACACACCACGTACAGCACCATGCGTATGGACTGCTTCCAAAGAATATTGAGAACATGTTGGAATATAGCGACAGCGTGGTCCCAATAAAGGACTAATCGCGATCTGATAGAAACGTATCAACCAATGCAGTAAAAGTACCATTGGCCATCTCTACTTTTGTGGGGAGGGAGCTATTTTTGAATGCTTTTTGGCGAGACGTTGTAACTTCTGCCAAGCAAATTGTAATTGCTGATGCAATTCCGCATTAGATACCGTATCTACCCCAACTTTGGGCATTACCACAATATCTAAGTCATTTAATTGCTGTTGGTGTAAGCGAAAACTTTCGCGAGCAAGTCGTTTTACTCGATTTCGTTCGTGTGCACGACGCACTTTCTTTTTTGCAACGACAAGACCCAAACGGCTATTCGGCAGTTCGGAATGTTTTGCAAGAAATAAGAAATGGGGTTGATGCACTTTAAAAAGCGCACCATCAAACACACCTTTATAATCGGCAGCACAGCGTAATCTCAACTCTGTGCTGAAGCCATAAAGTGTTGTCATAACACCCAAGAGTCGGTTCAGCGTGACTGTATTAAACAGTTAAGCTGTGACGACCTTTTGCACGACGGCGAGCCAATACTTGACGACCAGCTTTAGTAGCCATACGAGCACGGAAACCATGAACGCGCTTACGCTTTAATTCAGATGGTTGAAATGTACGTTTCATATCGAAACTCCAAAAATGATCTTTCTATAAAGGTCCGCGATTTTAGTGCTCATTGCTTGAGCTGTCAATGAAAAACACGGTTTCTTGCAAAATAAGCCTAAATTTTTCTTTTTAACAAGTTTTCGCTCAATTGACTGGTTGATCATACAAATTAAAGTATACACAAGATAAGCAATTGTTTATGCTTGACTAATAAGTTATTAACAGTATTATTCACATAATTATCCACAAGCTTATTCTGTTTAATTTTAAAATTTTCGGTTTTGAATTTAAATTTAAACTCAGATTGAATTATCCACAGCTGCAACGTTTCTTATAAATAAATTCAAATTTATAAATTTAAATTTATTATTATTAGGGACGCATTTTTCTGTTGAAAACCCACTTTTTCTTTTATAAAACAAAATTTTGAATTGTGGATATCTGTGTTTCTATAATTTTAATACTATGTGGATAACTTTGTGCTATATTTTATCCACACCTTGCGGATAAACTTATCCACACCACGTTTCAAATTTAAATTCAGGTTTAGTGATTCCTTTTTTGAGCAATTTTGCTGATTTTGTCATGACAGATGTGGATAACTTGGTTAGAATGGCGACCCGCTCAGGCGGTCGAGAGAAGTTTTAAATTTAAAAATGGATTAGATAGGGGTTTCACATGCTTTGGACGGACTGCTTAAATCGCTTGCGACAAGAGCTCTCTGGAAATGTCTTTACAATGTGGATTCGCCCATTGGTGGCAGAAGAAGTTGAAGATACATTAAAACTTTATGCGCCTAATCCTTATTGGACGCGTTACATTCAAGAACATCATCTGGAATTGATTACTATTTTGGCAGAGCAGTTGTCTGAGGGACGCGTGCGTAAGGTCGAAATTTTAGTCGATTCGCGTCCAGGTGCAATTTTATCGGCCAGTGAACAACCTGCTACCACTACTGCTGCGCTGGAATCTAGCCCTGCGCCTGTGGCCAAGCCTAAACGTGAAAAAGAAGAAAGTTCTGCAAAAAGCCGTAAACGCCAACTCAATCCGTTATTTACCTTTTCCTTATTTGTGGAAGGTCGTTCTAACCAAATGGCTGCGGAAACCTGTCGCAAGGTATTGACCCAATTGGGGGCTTCACAGCACAACCCATTATTTTTGTATGGCCCAACAGGTTTGGGTAAAACTCACTTGATGCAAGCGGTGGGCAATGCTTTGTTGCAAGCCAAACCGAATGCACGGGTGATGTACATGACTGCAGAAAGTTTTGTGCAGGATTTTGTCAGCTCTTTGCAGCAGGGCAAGGTTGAAGAATTTAAGAAAAACTGCCGCTCTTTAGATTTGTTATTGGTGGATGACATTCACTTATTGGCAGGTAAAGAAGCCAGTTTGGTCGAGTTTTTCTATACCTTTAACGCTTTATTGGATGAATCTAAACAGATTATTTTGACTTCAGACCGTTATCCAAAAGAATTAACCGAATTGGATGCACGTTTGGTGTCACGTTTTTCTTGGGGCTTATCAGTCGGGGTAGAACCGCCAGATATTGAAACCCGAATTGAAATTTTATTAAAGAAAGCTGAAAGCAGCGCCGTAGATTTACCACGTAACTGTGCTTTATTTATTGCCCAGCAAGTGGTGGCTAATGTGCGTGAACTTGAAGGTGCACTCAATAAAGTGGTGGCAATTTCCCGTTTTAAAGGCACCCCAATCGATCTAGATGTGGTACGTGAATCTTTAAAAGATGTCTTGGCAATTCGCGCACGTACCATCAGTACCGAAAATATTCAGCGAGTCGTGAGTGAATATTTCCGTATTCCGCTCAAAGAATTGGTGGGGCCAAAACGTACCCGTATTTATGCGCGTCCACGTCAGTTGGCAATGGGCTTGGCACGTGAGCTGACAGGCGACAGTTTCCCTGAAATTGGTATGGCATTTGGTGGCCGTGATCACAGTACCGTGATGCATGCCTGCGAAAAAGTACAAAGCCTGCGCGAAGAAGATCCGATCTTTAACGAAGACTATAAAAACCTGCAACGATTGTTGCAAAGTTGACCGAATTTGCTCAAATTCTGTTCTTGCCATGCGGCAGCTTTTGCCGCATAGTACACTGCTAAAAAACCTATTTTATACTCCAATCTTCAGTTGTTAGAGGAATGTACCGTGCGTTTAAAAATCGCGAAAGAAAGCTTACTGAATGTTCTGTCACATGTCGTAGGAGCGGTTGAACGTCGCCATACCTTAAATATTTTATCCAATGTCAAAGTTCAGGTGACTGAGCAAGCCTTAACCATTACTGGTTCGGACTTGGAAGTGGAATTGGTTGCCAGTACGAATCTGACTGAAGGGGCATGTTTACAGGCAGGGGAAACTACAGTGCCTGCACGTAAACTGATGGATATTTGTAAATCTTTACCAAGCGCAGCTTTGATTGATTTGCAAATCACTGAAGATCAGCGCTGTATTTTAAAATCGGGCAATAGCCGCTTTGTATTAGGTACTTTGCCTGCGGAAGATTATCCATTATTGGCTACAGAAAATGCTCAAGGTACGCAAGTGACGGTTACTGAGCGTGAGCTGAAGCGTTTGTTTGAAAAAACTGCGTTTGCGATGGCAGTGCAGGATGTACGCTTTTATTTAACGGGTACTTTGTTAGAAATTGATGAAAACCAATTACGTGCTGTGACCACAGATGGTCACCGTTTGGCCTTGTGTGAAACAGCGGCATCTTCGACAGCTACTCAATTAATTCAAGCCATTGTGCCGCGTAAAGCTGTGGCTGAATTGCAGCGTTTGCTGAGCATTGAAGATGAACAACTGGCACTTTTAATTGGGCGTGAATTGCTGAATGTGACCATTCGCACCCCAAGCCGTGACAAAGAACAAGCAGAAATTACCGTGCGTTTTACCACTAAATTAATTGATGGTAAGTTCCCAGATTATCGCCGTGTGATTCCACGTGGTGGTGATAAAAACGTGCTGATCGCGCATGATGTATTTAAACAATCTTTACAGCGTGTGGCGATTTTAAGTAATGAAAAATTGCGTGGCGTATTCCTGAATTTTAGTGCGGACACCTTGCAATTACGTGCCAATAACCCAGAACAAGATGAAGCAATTGAAGATTTAGCGATTCAATATGCCGATTCGCCGTTAGAAATGTCATTTAACGCACAGTATTTATTGGACGTATTAGGGGCATTGGATGGCGATGATGTATCGATGACCATGACCGAAGCCAATCAATCGGTATTGGTACAAGATCCAGCACATCAAGATCAAACCTATGTTGTGATGCCAATGCGTGTTTAAGTGAGCGGTTTATTTCAAGATTAAATCTAGCTGAATCATGCATATTACGCGTTTACATATCGAGCGTGTTCGGAACTTAAAAGCGGTTGCACTTCATGAGTTGCAGCCGTTTAACGTCTTTTATGGGCAAAATGGTTCGGGTAAAACCTCGATTTTAGAAGCGATTCATTTATTGGCGACAGGGCGTTCTTTTCGCACCCATATTCCTAAAAATTACATTCAGAACAGTAGCCAAGATGCGATTGTATTTGCTCAGTCATTGACTGAAAAAATTGGCATGCAAAAAATGGCATCGGGTGAGCAGTTGATTAAGGTCAATGGCGACCCTGTTGCGACCCAAGGGCAATTGGCTAAAATTCTGCCTTTACAACATATTGATCCACTCAGTACCGATATTATTGACCATGGTGCAAAACCACGACGGCAACTGTTGGACTGGTTGATGTTCCACGTGGAACCAGAGTTTTATCACGCTTGGCAATATTATTCACGTGCCTTAAAACAACGTAATAGTTTGCTTAAATCACAGCGACATTTAAGTCTGTCGGACTTGGAACCGTGGAACAAAATGCTCAGTGATTATGGTGAGATTTTGCATCAGCAGCGTTTGGGAACGGTGGAACAATGGCAGCAATTTTTTGCACAAGATTTACAGTATTTATTGCCTGATTTACACATTAGTCTGGAATACAGCGCAGGCTTTCATACCGAAACAGGCTTGTTGAATGATCTGTGCAATTATCATCAAAAAGATGTGGAACGTCGCTATACCGAATATGGGCCACACCGCGCCGATTTACGCTTAAAAACCCCAATGGGTGATGCCGATGTGGTGCTGTCACGTGGGCAGAAAAAGCTATTGATTATGGCATTAAAACTGTCACAGATTGCAATGCTGCATGCGTCTAATAAGGAAACTGTGGTATTATTAGATGATCTGACAGCAGAATTAGATTTAAGCGCACAACAACGTTTAATTGAACGATTAAGCCAATTGGGTAGTCAAGTTTTTATTACCACTTTAGATCATCAATCCGTGCAACAACACTTACAAGCGTTGTCGATTCCTTATCGCTTATTTCAGGTCGATCACGGAACGGTGCAGGCTGTTGAGCAATAATTTTTTTATCTTTGGATAGACCTATTTTTCACTAGGGAGAAACCATGAGTTCAGAAGATCAATCTGTCTCTACTACAGAACAAACCAATGAAAAGGCTTATGATTCCTCTAGTATCAAAGTATTGCGTGGCCTAGATGCTGTTCGTAAACGCCCAGGCATGTATATCGGTGATACAGATGATGGTACAGGTTTGCATCACATGGTGTTCGAGGTAGTCGATAACGCTATTGATGAAGCTTTGGCGGGTCATTGTGATGAAATTTTGGTGACTATCCATGAAGATGAATCTGTCAGCGTATCTGACAATGGTCGTGGTATCCCAACCGATATTCACCCTGAAGAAGGTGTCTCTGCAGCAGAGGTCATTCTGACCATTCTGCACGCAGGTGGTAAGTTTGATGACAACAGTTATAAAGTGTCGGGCGGTTTGCACGGCGTTGGTGTGTCGGTGGTCAATGCTTTATCGAGTAAACTTGAATTAACGATTAAACGCGCGGGTCAAATTCACCAACAGGAATACCGCCATGGTGATCCACAATATCCTTTAAAAGTAGTGGGCGACACTGAGCAATCAGGTACGACTGTGCGTTTTTGGCCAAGTGCTGAAACCTTTAGCCAAACCATTTTTAATGTGGATATTTTGGCACGCCGATTGCGTGAATTGTCTTTCTTAAACGCGGGCGTGCGTATTGTATTGCGTGATGAACGTGTCAATTTAGAACATATTTTTGACTATGAAGGTGGTTTGTCTGAATTTGTGAAATATATTAATGCAGGCAAAACCCATCTGAATGAAATTTTCCATTTCACGACACAGGCTGAAAACGGAATTACCGTAGAAGTTGCTTTGCAGTGGAATGATTCCTATCAGGAAAACGTACGTTGCTTTACCAATAACATTCCACAAAAAGACGGTGGAACGCACTTGGCAGGCTTCCGTGCTGCGCTAACCCGTGGGTTAAACAACTACATGGAAAGCGAAAATATCCTGAAAAAAGAAAAAGTCGTGGTGTCGGGTGATGATGCACGTGAAGGTTTAACCGCGATTGTGTCGGTCAAAGTGCCAGATCCAAAATTCTCATCACAGACCAAAGAAAAATTGGTATCGAGTGAAGTGAAACCTGCTGTTGAGCAGGCCATGAATAAATCTTTCTCTGAATATTTATTGGAAAATCCACAAGCGGCAAAATCCATTGCGGGTAAAATTATTGATGCAGCGCGTGCCCGTGATGCGGCGCGTAAAGCCCGTGAAATGACGCGCCGCAAGAGTGCTTTGGATATTGCAGGTTTGCCTGGTAAATTGGCTGACTGTCAGGAAAAAGACCCTGCATTATCTGAATTATATCTAGTCGAGGGTGACTCTGCAGGTGGTTCGGCTAAACAAGGTCGTAACCGTAAAATGCAGGCAATTTTGCCACTGAAAGGTAAAATCCTGAACGTGGAACGTGCCCGTTTTGACAAGATGATTTCATCGGCAGAAGTAGGTACTTTAATTACCGCTTTGGGCTGTGGTATTGGTCGTGAAGAATATAACCCAGACAAACTGCGTTATCACAAAATCATCATCATGACCGATGCCGACGTAGATGGTTCACACATTCGTACCTTGCTATTGACCTTCTTCTTCCGTCAAATGCCAGAATTGGTTGAGCGTGGTCATATTTATATCGCACAGCCACCATTGTATAAGCTGAAAAAAGGCAAGCAGGAACAATACATCAAAGATAACGATGCTTTAGAAACCTATTTAATTTCTAATGCGATTGATGAATTGGAGCTGCATGTGAGTGCTGATGCACCTGCAATTCGTGGTGAGGCTTTAGCCAAAGTCATTGCGGATTATCAAACTTCACAAAAGAGTTTGAGCCGTTTAACGCTGCGTTATCCTGCAAGTCTGTTGGATGGTTTATTAGAATTAGATGCCTTTAAAATTGATCAAGCAGCAGATCAGGCGTATGTACAACAATGGGGCGAGCAATTACGTCAAAGCATTGAACGATTACAGCCAGGTTTGCGTCCTGAATTAAGCATCGAACAGTTTGAAAAAGAAGATGCGGATGGTCAAAAATCTGCAACGTATTGGCCACGAATCACGGTATATGTGCACAACTTGCCCCATACTTATTTACTAGATACAGGTTTGCTGGGTTCAGCTGAATATGCACGTTTGCTGAAAAATTCAAAAAGCTGGTTTACGCTGCTTGAAGAAGGTGCGTATTTGGAAAAAGGCGAACGTAAAATTACGGTCAACAATTTCCATCAAGTGTGGCAACACATTTTGCAGGACTCGCGTCGCGGCATGATGATTCAGCGCTATAAAGGTTTGGGTGAGATGAATGCGGAACAACTTTGGGAAACCACGATGGACCCAGAAAACCGCAATATGTTGCAAGTCACCATTGATGATGCCATTGAAGCAGACCGCATGTTCTCTTGCTTAATGGGCGATGATGTAGAACCACGTCGTGCCTTTATTGAAGAAAATGCCTTAAATGCAGATATTGACGCTTAATTCGTCCAAATCATCCGCATAACCATAAGCACTCTACGGAGTGCTTTTTTATGTTTGGCTTTTGTTGTTGTCGTGATTCATCCAAATAACTTTTATAAAACTGACTTATTGTTCTGTCATGCTGAGCTACATTAAGCCAAAAATATAGGAGAATCATTAAGATGGATAATCAATTAGAACAAGCACGTGATGCATGGGTGAATGCTTTTTTTACTGGCAATGTGGAGCTGTTAGCACACTATGAAGATGAAGATTTTAAAGTCGTTTATACGGCAGAATCACGTGTGGAAAATCGTGAAACACGTTATGCCAACATTCAGCATGCAGTGAATAATGGTGTCTGGAAACCGATCAAACCGAATGTTGAATTAGAAGAATATGAGTTTGATCGTGAGCAGGTTAACTGTCGGATTCAAATTGGTTTGGCGGATGATCAAGGGTATATTCAAGAAATCTGGCGCTATATTCAGGGCTGGAAAATACAAGAATTATGTATTAGCAAAGCAAAAATTACTGCCGAGTAGCAGCGATTTTCTGTGAATCACTGAGATTCAATGACTCAAAATAACCATGAAAGAATGGATTGATTTGGCTTTAATTAGAGTTTTGAATTTAAAATAACAGTTAGTTTGAGTTGTGGATAACTAAGTTTTTGCTTTTAAATTTAAATTGTAGATTTTGAATTTAAAAATCACACTGAGTTTTAAATTCAAAACTTCTTGCTTGGTAGCTATCGTTGTCTTACTTTTATTCAGGGTGGGGGGTGTCATACAACTATGCTGTGGTGCAAGATTGATAAGTAAAAATAAACAAACGCAGAGAGTGACTTAAATTTCTTTGCGTGGTTATTGTGAAGATAAACTAAAGATTAAAACTATTACGAATGTGTCTTATAAGTATGGAACATACACAATGCATATTCTACGAAATATGATGAGATTTAACCCTATTTAGCATAGCGTTAAAATCTCATCGGTATGGCTATTCAAAGCTACTTTCGAGTTCTTCCAATTCCATCATCAATTCAAGCATTTGTTCTTCTGCCTGTGCCAATTTTGTTTTCAGATCATTTTGCTCATTCATGAGTTTGAGCAAATCATCTTTACGGTTGGCATCGTAAAGGGCAGGATCTGCCAGTTCGGTTTCAATTTCAGTCAGACGCGGTTGAATTTTTTCAATTTGCGCTTCGTATTTTTCAATATTTTTACGAATAGGGCGAGTTTGTTCACGGCGTTGTGCTGCCAGTTTGCGTTGAGCTTCTTTATCTACTTTGACTAGGTTAGTCTTGTTCTCAACCACTGGACTTGGATTGGATGGAGCTGTGTTGGATGTACCTTGCTTAAGCATGTCTGCACGAGCTTGGCGTAACCATTGGGCATAATCTTGTAAATCGCCTTCAAATTCTGTGCATTGTCCTGCATGAACCAAGAGTAAGTCATCGCAGACACTGGCAATTAATTGACGTTCGTGTGACACCAATACCACTGCACCTTCATAATCCTGTAATGCCATGGTTAAGGCATGTCGCATATCTAAGTCTAAATGGTTGGTCGGTTCGTCCAGAATCAGTACGTTAGGACGTTGCCAGACAATTAAAGCCAAAGCCAAACGTGCACGTTCACCTCCTGAAAAACTTTCACAAGGCGTGTCCATACGTTCGCCACTAAAACCAAAACTGCCTAAAAAGGCGCGTAAAGTGGCTTCGCTGATTTTTTTATCGGCAATGCGTGCCAGTTGTAGCATCGGGCTGGCGCTATCATCCAAAGCATCCATTTGATGCTGTGCAAAATAGCCAATATTGAGTAATTCTGAGGCTTTGCGAGTACCTGCCAATAACGCCAATTCACCCACTAAGGATTTAATTAAGGTCGATTTACCTGCGCCGTTCATCCCCAATAAACCAATACGACTGGTCGGGGTAATTTGTAGGTTAATTTTGCTGGCAATCACTTTGTCTGCATAACCAATGCTGACTTGTTCCAAGGTCAGTAAGGGTGAGCTCATTTTGGTCGGTTCACGGAAACTAAAGGTAAATGGTGTATCTACATGCGCAGGGGCAAGCAATTGCATGCGTTCCAATTGCTTGATACGGCTTTGTGCCTGCCGTGCTTTGGTGGCTTTGGCTTTAAAACGATCAATATATTTTTGTAAATGTGCACGGGTTTCTAATTGTTTTTCATACGCTTGTTGATGTTGTGCCAAGCGTTCACTGCGTGTGGTTTCAAAGGTTGAATAATTGCCTGTATATAAAGTCAGTTCACTATTTTCAATATGTAAAATATGATCGGTAATGGCATCTAAAAAATCACGGTCATGGGAAATCAGCACCAAAGTTCCCGCATAGGCTTTAAGCCAGTCTTCTAACCATAAAATTGCATCTAAGTCTAAGTGGTTGGTTGGTTCGTCCAGTAATAATAATTCGGAGCGACTCATTAAGGTACGCGCCAAATTTAAACGCATGCGCCATCCACCAGAAAAACTACTGACCGCCAAGCTGTTTTGATGTTCCATAAAACCTAAACCTGCCATCAGTTGTGCGGCTTTGGCGGGTGCGGTATAACCATGAATTTCATCAAAACGACCATGCAAATGTGCAAGTTGGTCATTATTTAATTGTTCAGGATGTTGCAGTTGTTGTTGAATGTTCCAGTATTCTTCATCACCCGACAGCACAAAATCAATCGCAGGCAAATCCAATGCTTTAACTTCCTGTGCCATGTGCGCCACAGTCCAGCCTTGCGGACGGCTCAACGTACCTTCGTCTGGGGTTAAACTACCTAAAAGCGCAGCAAATAAACTGGATTTTCCTGCACCATTGACACCTGTAAGACCGACTTTCCAGCCTGGATGGATTTGCATAGACGCTTTTTGAAATAAAACACGTCCACCGCGGCGTAAAGAAACTTGGTCAAGTTGAATCATGGTGTTTACTGGTCACAACAAAAGTTGGGCATATTCTAATGGAAGCCCACCAGAAAACAAAAATAAGCCCAGTTTTATTTGTGATTTGCGAAAAATCTCTCTTGTGATGTTTAAAAATTATGATCTAACAACAGGCTTTTTTTATGACTTTGTAAACAAACACAAAATACGTGCATGTTGGAAATGATCTTTATTTTGATCTAAATCTATAAAATATAAGTGAATTATGAAATAAAAATGATCGCTTAAATAAGGCAGTATAAGGTTTTGGCAGAATTGACAGATGAAATTCGAGTAAATGCTCTATTTTTTTAATTTGAACTTGCTTAATATTTGTTTCGTGTACGGACACTCAAAAATAAAAAAATCTGTAGAAGGATCGAAACAATGAAAAAAATATGGGTCAGCGCAACATTGACAGCATTCGCAGCGATCGGTTTCAGTGCTCAGGCGCAAGCAGCAAAAGTAGATGTATGTGTCTTTGACTTACTGGGTAAGTCAGGTGAATCTTTTCAGATGGCACAAGAGTGGGCGCTAGCAGCAAAAGGCTGGGGTGCAGAAGTCAATTTAATTCCACGTCAGGATGAAGCTGTCGCAGACAATGATTTTAAAGCAGGCAAATGTGATGGGGTATTTATGACCGCCATGCGTGCTCGCCAATACAATAAATTTGCAGGCTCGATTGATGCTTTAGGTGGTGCGCCAAGTAATGCGATTGCACAACGTGCCATCAGCTTTGCTTTAGATCAACGTAATGCAGCGAAAATGGTTACCAATTTAGGTGGCAAGAAATATGAAGTTGCGGGTATTTCACCTTTAGGTTCGGCCTTTATTTTTGTGCGCGACAAGAACATCAGCTCGATTGAAAAAGCAGCAGGGAAAAAGTTTGCGGTATTGGGCTATGACGATGCACAAAAAATTATGGTGCAGCGTGTAGGCGCGCAAGCCGTCATTTCTGATGTATCTAACTTTGTGGCGAAGTTTAACAATGGTCAGGTCGATATGGTCGGTGCGCCTGCCTATGCGTACAAACCTTTAGAAATCTACAAAGGTTTAGGCAATAACGGGGCAATGTTTAATTTCCCTGTATTACAAGTGACCGCAGACTTTGTGATTCGTCCTGAACAATTCCCTGCGGGCTTTGGGCAAAAATCACGAGATTGGTTTGTAAAAAATCTGCCTAAAGCGATGAGTATGATTAATCGTTTGGAAGGTGAGATTCCAGCCAAATATAAAATGAACTTGAGCGCAGAAGATAAAACCAAATATCAAAAAATGCTGCGTGATGGACGTATGGATATGACCAAACGCGGCATTTATGACCCTGCCATGATGAGTGTGTTAAAACGCGCTCGTTGTTCTGTCGAAAAAACCAATTTTGAATGTTCACTAGGTGGTGAATAGATTGATTTTTAATAAAAAAGCCTAGATCTCTAGGTTTTTTATAATGAAAGATTCGTCAATTGAGCCATATCAGCCAAAAAATCAAAATTCGCTAATCTGAGCTTGATAAAAGAACAGTGATACTAAATTGAAGGTTTGGATCAACTGTGCGCAGAAAAACAAAAAATGGAAGGAACTAGAAATGAAACAATGGACGCAAGCTTTATTATTTGGCGCAGGCTTATCTTTAGTCGCTAGTGCAGCGCAGGCCAAACAAGTGGTCTGTGTATTCGATTTGGTCGGTAAAAACGGTGATGTCTATAACTTAATGCAAGACTATCAATTGGCGGCCAAAAACTGGGGTGCAGAGATTGAGTTACGCGTAGGTCAAAACGAAGGCGTGATTGCAGAAGATTTTAAAGCAGGAAAATGTGATGGTATTAGTGTGACGGGCATGCGTGGTCGTCAATTTAACCATTTTACAGGCTCATTGGATGCAATTGGCGCGATTCCAGATTTAAAACTGGCAGTCAAAGTCATGCAAGGTTTGGCAAGTCCTGCTTTCGCCAAATATATGCGCAATGGTCAGTATGAAGTTGCAGGTGTCATTCCTGTGGGCGATGCCTTTTTGATGGTGAATGACCGCAGTATTAATAGTGTCGCCAAAGCCGCGGGGAAAAAAATTGCTGTTTTAGATTATGACCAAGCGCAAAAAATTATGGTACAGCAAATTGGTGCGCAAGCAGTCAGTGCCGATGTCACCAATTTTGGCAGTAAATTTAACAATGGTCAGGTCGATATTATTGGTGCGCCTGCTGCAGTATTCCGTCCTTTGGAACTACATAAAGGCTTAGGCACTAAAGGCGCGATTGTGAATTATCCAATTTTACAGGTCACGGGCAATATTATTATCCGCCCAGATAAATTCCCTGCAGGTTTTGGGCAAAAATCACGTGAATGGGTGAAAGGGCAGTTACCACGTGCCTTTGGTATTTTAGGCAAAATGAAAGCCGATATTCCTGCAAAATATTGGATGCAAGTGCCTGCAGCAGATCAACCGGGTTATCAAAAAATGATGCGTGAATCGCGGATTGATTTAACTAAACGTGGTGTTTATGACAAACGCATGATGAAATTATTGTGGCAATTCCGCTGTAAAGAAGCGCCAACCAATTTTGAATGTGGATTGCAGGACGAAAATTACAAATAATTGGAGAATCTTGAGGTAATTACTCAGAATTCACTTTAATTCTGCATCACCGTCCCAATATTGAGTATGCTATACTTGATAAGTGGTCTTTTTGCAGAAAAGACATCTGAATTGTACCTGAGGAAAATCCATCATGAATGCCCAAGCACTTGAGCTCACCGACAACGCTGCTAAAAAAGTTCGCCAATTGCGTGACAGTGAAGGTAATCAAGACTTAATGCTACGTGTATATGTGACAGGTGGCGGTTGTTCAGGATTTTCTTATGGCTTTAACTTTGCGGAAAGCCAAAATGAAGATGATGCAGAATTTGTGAATGGCGATGTAAAAATGCTGGTCGATTCACTCAGCTATCAATATTTAGTTGGCTCGGTAGTGGACTATATTGAAGGCTTGGAAGGTTCGCGTTTTGTGGTACAAAACCCGAATGCAACCACGACTTGTGGTTGTGGTTCTTCATTCTCAATCTAAGTATGATTTAAATATTTTTGAGTATCAGCATCTGAAAAAGTAGATTGATGCACTCAAAATGATCAAAGCCTTTCCTATATAGAAGAGGAAAGGCTTTTTTGTTGCTACTGATCTGGTTTAAAAGTGCATCCTTAAACCAAAGTCATGGTACCTAAAATGCGATCACCTTTAGCCCCTGTGACCGCAGGTAAATTGCCACTTAATTGCTGACAAAAACGCATTGCCAACCAAGCAAAGGCGGTGGCTTCGACCCATGTTGGGTTTAGCCCTAAATCGGCTGTACTTTGTACAGTCCATTGATGTTTGCGCAAACGCCAGCGCAATTGCTCTAGCAAATAAGAATTATAGGCACCACCGCCACAGACATAGACTTCACCTGTATCCATGCCTGAACGATAAATGGCTTTTTTAATCGCGCGGGTGGTGAGCTTTAATAAAGTCGCTTGAATATTTTCAGGATTATCTTCCAGCTCGTCATATTCCACATCATTGCGCCAATCGGCAACCTGTTCATCTAGCCATTCCAAGTTAAAGTCTTCGCGCCCTGTACTTTTGGGTGGTTCTTTAGAGAAAAAAGCATGGGCTTGTAAACGATCTAACAAGCTGCGAATCGGATGTCCATACGCAGCCCAATTGCCATTTTCATCATAAGGTTGTCCTGTGTAACGCTCACACCAAGCATCCATTAAAATATTGGCAGGCCCTGTATCAAAACCCGATACTGCTTCGGGCTGTCCTGCAGGCAACAAACTGACATTGGCAATGCCGCCTAAATTTAAAATTACCCGATGAATACTCGGATGTTGGAATAAGTTTTGATGGAAAGCGGGCACTAACGGTGCGCCTTGTCCGCCTGCAGCCATGTCACGACGACGAAAATCTGAAATTACAGGAATTTGGGTGATTTCGGTGATGATGTTCGGATCACCAATTTGTAAAGTAAAAGCATGTTCAGGACGATGACGAATGGTCTGGCCATGCGAACCAATCGCTTTAATTTGAGATTTATCCAGTTTATTTTTTTCAATCAGGCTGTTAATACCATGTCCAATCATGGTGGCTAAAGCCACATCTGCTTTGCCCATGCGGTCAATTTCATTGTCACCTGGCAAAGTCAGTGCCATGAGTTCGTCACGTAAATCGGGATCAAACGGCAAAGTCAGGGTCGCGTGGAGTTGCAGTGGATCAAAAGAAGCAGCAACAAGATCGACACCATCCATACTTGTGCCCGTCATTACCCCAATATAGATCGCTGTCATGGTTATTCTATAGCCTGCAATATGCTGAAAAAGTGTTAGTATATCGCACAAATTGAATAACTGATGTATTTGGATTTCGTGATGTCAAATTTCCTGCCGGCTGAAGAACAACTTGCTCTCATTCAACGAGGCACGCATGAAATTATTTCTGAAGAAGACCTTCTAAAGAAATTAAAAGAGAATCGTCCTTTAAAAATTAAGGCGGGGTTTGACCCGACTGCACCTGATTTACACTTGGGGCATACGGTATTAATCAATAAATTAAAAGTATTCCAAGACTTAGGTCACGAAGTATTTTTCTTGATTGGCGATTACACTGCCATGATTGGTGACCCAACAGGTAAAAGTGCTACACGTCCGCCGTTGTCACGTGAAAAAGTCTTGGAAAATGCCAAAACGTATCAGGAACAAGTTTTTAAAATTCTTGATCCAAATAAAACCAAAGTGGTGTTTAACTCTGAATGGTTTGCAACAAAAACTGCAGCAGACTTAATTCAGTTGGCATCGCAGCAAACCGTAGCGCGTATGTTGGAACGTGATGACTTCACCAAGCGTTATAACAACCAGCAACCGATTGCGATTCACGAATTTTTGTATCCGTTGGTACAAGGTTATGACTCGGTGGCATTACAAGCCGATGTAGAATTGGGCGGTACAGACCAGACCTTTAACTTGTTGATGGGACGTACCTTGCAAGGTCGTTATGATCAGGAAGCACAAGTTTGTATTACTGTGCCAATTCTTGAAGGTTTAGATGGCGTGAATAAAATGTCTAAATCTTTAGGCAACTATATTGGCGTATTTGATGCACCGGGTGCGATGTATCAAAAAGTCTTGTCGATGCCTGATGGTCTGATTGAGCGCTATTTTGAATTACTCAGCTTCAAGTCGATGGATGAAATTGAAGTGTTGCTCAAAGAAATGGCAGAAGGTCGTAATCCTCAAGAAATCAAAAAGATTTTGGCACTCGAATTGGTTGAGCGTTTCCACGGCAGCGAAGCTGCAGCCAATGCCCATAAAGGTGCAGGTAATATCATTACCGAAGGTGAATTACCTGAAGGTACGCCAGAAGTGACGATTTCACGTGCTGAATTTGGTGGTGAATTATTTATTGCTTCTATTGTACGTGCTGCAGGTTTAACCAAAAATGCCGCACAAGCCAAAGATGCTGTTGCACGTGGCGCAGTAAAAGTAGATTGGAATGTGGTCGACGCAGGTTTCTCGGTCAAAGAAAACGCAACATATATTATTCAGGCGGGTAAAAAAGCCATTGCCAAAGTCACATTTACGGACTAGATCCATTCTAAGTGATTGAAATAAAAGCAGGCTTCGGTCTGCTTTTATTTTCTGTTTGGTATATTAATTATATGAATAAGTAAATTCAAAAAAAACCTTATAAAAACAACACTTAAATTTTTCCAAGCAGCTTGCATTTTTGCTCAGTTATGTATAAGATTTACCCATCTAGACACAGTGTACAAAACAGATCTAGAGGGTACTTATAACTATAGCTCCACAATTTACAAGTCCCTTCCCCAGGGGACTCTTTTTTTTCGTATAACTATAATAACGATATATGGATCGCATATAGATTCAACTCCGAGGGAGAGATTTTGGGAGAGATCTCTTTCTTTTTTTTGCCTCTAGTTTTGTTGTATTTTATATCTAAAGGTAAAATGTAAGATTACTTCTCTTTGTTTTATAAAAATATTCTTAAAACTTTAAGACCTAATTCAAATTTCAAAGCTACTTATATATGGTAAAACATCTTGTAAGTAGTGCATGTGGATGGCGCGATCTAAACTTGCCGAATAGAAGAGTAGGTTTGTCAACTTGAAGTCGGTAATGCAAATGCTAAGCATCAACTATGAATTAACGGACAAAACCACCAAGCTGACATGAAATCAATGCTAGATGTACGCCGTATGTAGGAATATTATTTTGGATAATGCAAAAGCATTTTTAACTGAGATGTAAAATTTTTTAGATGTCGTAAGATGAAACGAATCATATACATTGGCAATCGTTGATTGCAGTCTTCAAAACTTGACCGATTTGAACCCATAAAAGTATGGATAAAAAAAGTCTTCTCTGCATTGTAGAGGAGAGTTTTTATTTAAATTTGATGAAAAAATAGCTAAAAAATTAAAAAACCAAGCATTTTTGTAGAAAAAAAATACATACGTGAAAAATATTCTAATTTGGGGCTTGCAAAGATTTTGAAATCCCCTAGAATGCACCCATCCCGACGCGAAACAGCCTACGAACTTAGCTTACAGGGTTGAGTTGTTAGAAGTGTTTTGCGTTAAAATTTCTGCTGACGAGGCAGAAATTGAGATCATTAAGAGATTATGAAGAACAACTTGTGTGGATTTTTACTGATTGATTGATCGAACATATTTCATTGATTGATTGGTTTAAATTACTCGAAGTTTATTTGAGCGAAATTTAAGTCAGAAAAT
>NZ_VOYC01000025.1:0-38225 GCF_013420425.1 Acinetobacter sp. YH01007
AAATGGACAATGCCTATTCAGGAATGGGGACAAACCATTACTCAATTATCCATTTACTTTGAAGGTCGATTAGATGATATAATTAAAATCTAGTCAAATTTACTGACACAGAACTTTGAACGCCCTCAAATAAAACCATCAGGGGATGGTTTTAAAGAGTAAGCATACTTTCTAAATTTGATTAGATTTCACGTAGTAGTCGACGTGCATGTTTAAATGCTGTTCTTAAACCTTCTTCTAGTGTTGGATGGTAGAACGGTTTATCTAAAATATCTTCAAGTGTGAGTTCTTCATCAATCATCCAAGCCAATAAGTGCGCCATGTGCTCAGCAGCATCCACAAATAATTCAGCACCTAATAACTTTTGACTTTTATTATCAATATAAACTTCAATAGCACCTTTGTTTTTTCCTAGCACCAAAGCGCGACCTTGTTTTTCATAAGAAACAAAGCCTGTTGTAAATGCAATATTTTGATCTTTCAGTTGTTTATAGTTTTGTCCTACAGATGCCATTTCAGGTGAGCTAAACACAATGCCCATGGGTGTTAATGTTTTTATATTTTCAATGTTTGGAAAGCTTAAACAATTATGCACGGCTGCACGCCCTTCATGTGCTGCTTCATGTTGAATGGGAGTATTCGTGTGTGCATCACCCACAATAAAAATAGCATGCTGTCCGAGTTGTTTGGTATGAGGATCAATTGGGAGTTGTTTGATGTTGTTGAAACTTGTATCAATATTTTCAAGATGAAGCTGATCTAAATAGCTGCGTCTACCCGTAGCAACCAATACATAATCGGCAGTTAAGCTTTGTATTTGTCCATTTTCTTGATATTCAATTTTCACGCCTTGTTCTGTTTTTTGTAGTTGTGTAGGCAAGGTTTCAAATTTGATATTCAATTCTCGACTGAGTGTATCTTGTGCAATGGTTTGTAGTTCTGGGCTGCGGAGTGAACCAACTTTACGACTACGGGCAAAAATAGTGGTATCTACCCCTAAGCGTTGCATAGCTTGAGCCAATTCGATTGCAATTACACCACTGCCAATGACGGCCAAAGATTGGGGTAAGTTCTCTAATTCAAAGATTTGATCTGATGTGATTAAGCGTTCGCCTAATTTTTCTTTCCATGCTTGCTCATAAGCAGGAGTAGAACCGACTGCAATAATAAAAGCTTTTGCCTGATATTGCTGTCCATTCACTTGAATTGTATGGGCATCTATAAAAGTCGCAAAACCTGAAATCTTATGGGATGCTTCCCAACGATCTACATCTTTTTGTGTGGCACGGGTAAAACGATCACGTAATTGGCGTACGTGCGTCATGATTTGGGATGTATCAATTTTTGCATCTACCGTGAGTGCAACTTCTTGTGCATGTTGTATGTCGTGCATGCGATTGGCACTAGAGATGAGAACTTTGCTGGGCATACAACCAACGCGGGCACAGGTGGTGTCCCATGGACCGTGATTGATGATGATTAGGTTTTGGGTGTATTTAATCGCTTCTTTATAGGCGCTAATGCCTGCGGTACCTGCACCAATAATAATGAGGTCGTACATGATGGTTACACCTATTTTATTAAATGGTTAACTAATATTTAATTTATAACCTTTAAGTTGAAATAACTACAATTAACAGCCGATATCACGATTTAATTTGTGGTTTGGAAGATTTACATTGAAAGTTTTTGTAATTTTGAGTAAATTCCGTTAAAAGCCGTAAACTATCTTGCGGGTCTGTGACATTTATAAAAACGATGGGTACGAATATGACATATTTTATTAACTTAAAAAAATTAGGGGTAAAGTCTACAGTATTGGCTTCTTCTATCGCATTGGTTGCGTGTGGTGGTGGTGGAAGTGATGGTTATTACAATACAGACAATAATAGTACTACGAATCCGCCAAATAACGATGGTGGAAATACTTCAACCCCTGACACATCACAGGTGGCAACCAGTTTAACAAGAGTTTTACAGAATGCGAGTGAACAAGAAATTCAACTTGCACCAGATAATTCAAAAGTTTATTTGGCGGTCAAAGCCTTAAATGCTGACAATGGTGGTATTGCCAACAAAAATATTCGCTTATCAATTGCGACAAATGAGTTTGGTGTAAGCAGTACCAACTCTGTAGTTGCGACTGATGAAAATGGTGTAGCTGTTTTTGAAATTAATGTTCCTGAATTAGCAGTAGCGGATGGGAAAGTACAATTAACAGCTACTGTGGATGGCACTTTAGTTAGTATTCCCTACACTTTAAATATTAAGAAAAGTAGTACGATTGTCAGTGACTATAGAATCAATGTGACCCAAGGCACAGTATTAAATTTACCGAATGGCAGTATTGATGTTGTTGCGACTGTAACAGATGCTAAGGGTGGCATTAAAGCGAATCAGTCTGTTACTTTAAATATGCCTGAAGCGATGCGCGGTAAATTTATTATCGCTAATGGCGCAGCAACTCAACAAACAAATGCTCAGGGTGAGGTGAAATATACACTTAAAGCGAGTAGCAATTTTACATCAGCTGATCTTGCTACTTTCGCGGGTAAGTCTGAAACATTAAGTTTTTTGCTAGTTGATGAACATAAAGCTGAAAAAACCGCAATAGCAGATTTAACATTTAAAGACACATCTCAGATTGTCTCAACTCTCTCAGTAATTAAGCCAGATCAGGCTGTTGCTGCGAAAAGTACAACACCTGTAAAAATCCAAGTATTAGCAAAGAATGATCAACATGAACCGTTAAGTGGAAAAGAGATTCGTTTGAGCTTTACAAAAAATGAGCTCGCGTATGGCGTTAAACTCAATAATGCGACTGCTAAAACGAATGCACAAGGTATTGCAGAATTTACGATTAGCACGGCCGATGTTACACATCCACTTGCTTTATCCGACACAGGTATTTCGTTAAGTGCAACCTATACAGATGGTATTAACCTTGCCTCTGGTAGCGTTATTGTTGATGTAGTAACAGAAAATACAAATGCTTCAGATGCTGATGCTATTCAGCGTTTAGAAATTGCATCTTCATATAAAGTGAATGCAAAAAATGACTCAGTTGCTGTAACTGTTAAGGCAATTAATAATAAAGGCTTAGCAGCAACTAAAGGCAAGGTTAAACTTGACTTAAATGCTGAAGCAACATCAAATGGTGTAACATTGGATGGGGCTGCGGATAAAGACTTGGTGAACGGGTTTGCTATTTTTAATATTAAGACTAATGCCCAAACACCTGCTGCAATAGAGGCATTGGTAAAAGCAGGAATTAAAGCTAATTTTACTGCTGATAACGGTGTAAGCAATTCAATTGCGATTACAGTTGCTAATGAAGAAGTTTCTGAAGAAGCGATGCGCTATTTAGCTATAGATCCAATCACTTCTTCGACAGATCCAAAACTAGCGGTATTTGATTATACAAAAACTCAAACTTTCACAGTTAAAGTCAAGGCAGTCGGTGTAAATGGTAGTGCGTTAAAAGGTGAAACTGTTTCATTAGGTATCGCAGGGTCTTTAAGTGATAAACAATTACAAGATTTGGGTTTGACGCATACAGGTCAGTCTTCTAAACAGACAGGTACAGATGGATATGCAACTTTTATTCTTGACTACAAGGCGAACTTATCACCTGAGCAAGCTGCTTTAGCCATTCAAGGTGTACCGTTAGTTGCGACTTCAGCAAATGGTAAGACACAAACAGTGCGTTTGAACTTTAAAGCACCGACAGAGCAAGGTGTGATTGATCTTGATCACTTTACAGTTGATATGTTGGGAGATTTGACTCTAGCAGTTGGCCAAGAGCAAACATTAACTGTTGATGTCACCGCAAAAGGTACAGATGGCGAATTACTTAAAAATCAGCTGATCAGTATTGGTTTAAATGATGCAGCATTAAATAATGGTGTGAGTTACGTTTCTACACAAGCTATTCGCACAGATGTAAATGGTCATGCAAAATTTACAATTAAAGTAAAAGCGGGCAATGTAACTGAACTCACGAATCTAATTGCGAATGGTTTAACGGTAGTCGTGAAATCAACTCGTACAGATGGTTCCGCATTTACTGTTACAAAGAAAGTTGATGTTGCACAACCACCAGTCGTTTTACCAGAAATCGCAGGTCTTGAGATTACATCTGTAGATGATGGTCCACTGCCAACAGTATCAGTATTGGGTGGTGAGGTTCGCGTTAAAGTTGTTGCGAAAGATAAGAATAATGTCATTATTCCAAATACGCCAATTCAAATTGCTTTATCTTCGTTAACTAGCTCACGTGTGTCTTTATCTTCTAACTCGGCTGTAACCAACAGCAATGGTGAAGCAGAATTTACTGTTCGAGTTGCTGAAGGTGCGTATGATGCAAACTTGATTAAAAATGGTATCGTTTTTGCTGTAGTCGGTACAAGTTTGAATAACTCGAATGATCGTTTACAGCAAACGGGTTCGATTCAAGTTGAGATTCCTGAAGATTCATTCAACATACGTCTGACTGCTGATGTAAAAAATATTGAATATGGTCAAACACATCAAATCAATGTGGCTGTAAAAGATAAACTAGGCGCAAATACAGCAGGTTACCCTGTTCGATTGATTTTAAATCAGGAAGCAATAGATGCTGGTGTGAAGTTAAGCGCTGATTCTATTATTACAATTGCAAATGGTAGCGCTCCAGTAAGTTTAATTGTTCCAAATAATTTGTCGGACTCTGCTAAGTTAGGATTAGCAAAGGCTGGAATAGTTGTAAGTGCTTTTATTCACACTCCAAAAGGTGAGGAATTAAAGTCTGATCTTAAGTTTGAGGTTGTACAGCCTGAAAATCCATTTTTTATTAATTTGGAATTAAGTCGAATTAATATGTCATCCGCTGGCTCTAGTTCTGTGGTAACAGCTAAGCTTGTTGATCGTCATGGTGGGGCTATTGCTAATCAAGATGTACAATTGAGCCTAGCCAATTTTATTGAAAATAATGCCCAATTTATCAATAATATTTATATTGATGGTGCATCCACTATTCAGACTGATAATAAAGGTAATGCCGAGTTTACTATTGTTATTCCACCAAATGCAGACCCTAGATTAGTTCAGTTATTAGAAAATGATGGAATTAGTGTTACTGCAAGTCATACCGCAAGTAATGGTGCGATTCGTACACAGCGTACGATTATTCCTGTAATTGCTCCGACAGCACAAGCATTTCCTCAGCAAGCAATTAAAATAAAGTCAGTTAAAACGAGTCTAAATGCTTTAGGTGATTCAACAGACATTTTAGTTTATGTGGTTGATGAAGATGGTGGTGCCGTTGCAAATCAAACAGTTTCCTTGAATATCGCAGCAGCAAGTACAAATGGTACTATGATTGTCGGACCTTCAATGTTGTCAACAAATAATGTTGGTGAGGCAAAATTTACAATCCGACTTGATCCATCATTAATTGTTCCTCCTACGACAATTCAAAGTTTATTAGATACTGGTATTGTAATTACGGCAACGCATAATAATGGTGAACGAGATATTAGTCAGGAAATCGAGTTACCAGTAGTTCGAAATGATTTAGATTTAGAACGCTTATCTATTGTAATTGCTCGTGATACAACAAACTTAATTGAAGATACAACGAGAGAATACTACTTACAAAATATTTCTGTTGCAGTTCAAGATCCGAAAGGCAATCCAGTAGCACAACAACAAATTGCAATGGATGTGGATGCAATTGCTTATATGGTAGGAGAATATACTTATGGCCTACCGCTGAATCCTAATCTTTTTGCTGGTGTAGTGGCAGATTGGTTTAGAGACATTAACCAATTATGGCATGCAGATACGCAACAACCATTAGGTCCTTTAATGCCAGCTGTGCGTTGTTCTGTGCCAAGAACGAATCTTGATGGTTTTATCAATATTCGAAATAAAGATAGTGGTGAAATGCGTAAGATTCCTACAAATGTCGTTGATTTTGTAGGGCACACGAATCAAGGTAACGTATTATATACAACAGATGAGCGAGGTCGTGTTGATTTGCAAATTCGTTATCCAAAACGTTTTGCGACTTGGGTAACTGTTGAATTAGCAGCATCTTCTACGAATACAACTCAGCCTGATGAAACACACTATTCATTTACTTTACCAATTTCAAGTAGTGATATTACTGCAAAAACTCATCCAGCAATTGAAAGTCCATATTTAGGTTTAAATACTTGGAATGGTACGAATTATACTTGCGCACCATAATTGAAACCCATAAAAAACAGCGCTTCGGCGCTGTTTTTTATGGGGGATTTTAATTTAAAAATTAAAGTGAAGTCCCCACACTCACACCCACAGTCGGGCGCACTTGCATCGAACTACACGCATTGAGAACCAAGATACACATTACTGCCAATAAAATTTTATTCATGCAACAAACCTTGAGATTTTGCCTAATGAAATAACGCACTAGAACGAGCGCCACTACGACAAATCATCAGAATGGGTTTTGGAAGCTCATTATAATATTTGGCGAATTCAAGAATGTCTGTTTGAGAAATTTTACCGCTATTAACGGGTTGATAAATCACACTGATCTGAGATTTTTCCGCGATATTGCGTAATTCACTCACCTTGACTACATTGCCCATCTCTTGATCAGGGCGGTTCACAATCACAGATTTAAAACCTTGCCGCATTAATTGTGAAAATTTGGCAGCATTCATCTGACCTGCAACGCTGACTTTATTTGTTAGCATCTGTGTATTGTTCGCATAACTCAGCGAGATACTGCTGCAGATCAGAATACAGCAAAACACATGTTTGAGGATGTGTTTAGTCATCCAACAAATCCATTTGTTTAGCTAATTGGAATAAGTTATTTGAGCGGTTACCTGTACGACAAAACATCAACACAGGTTTTGGTAATTCGTTATAGTGATTGGCAAAAGTACGCACATCGACTTCAGTAATTTGACCAGACACCACAGGTTGAAAGACATAATCTAAGCCTGCTGCACGTGCAGCTTCTTCAATTTGCGCACTGGTTGGTTGCTCGGCACCACCTTCCATATCTGGGCGGTTATTAATAATTGACTTAAAGCCTTTCTCAAGTACCTGAGTTACATGCTCAGGACCAATTTGACCCGCAAAACCGACTTGTTCAGACATGGGAATACTCCATCATTTTATTCATGACAATATGCTTTATGATAGCATTAAGCAGATTCAAGAGCAGAATGTTCTGAAATATTTATAACGATGATAACGATAAAATAACGCAATGGAGCGCTTATGCATTCCTATACGGTCGAGCCTTTATATGTCAAAAGTGATCACGAGGTGATTGCTGCAGACTTTTATCGCCCTAAATCTATAGAAAAACCCGCGGTGATTCTGATGGCGCATGGTCTGGCAGCCTTGCGTCATTTTAAATTGGTGCAATACGCACAATATTTTGCTCAGGCAGGCTATGCGGTGGTGCTATTCGATTATCGCTATTGGGGCGGGAGTACGGGGCGTCCACGTGAGTTGGTATCCATAGAGGCGCAGTTAGATGACTGGCGCAGCATGATTTCACATATTGCGGAACGTAAGTCGATTGATGCCAAACGCATGATTCTGTGGGGAACTTCTCTGAGTGGCGGATATGTGCTGAGTTTGGCCTCACGCTTACACAATATTGCCGCGGTCATGGTACAAGTGCCTTTTGTAGATGGTGCGGAAAGTGCCAAGTTATATCCTTTGCAGCAACTTCCGAAAGCCCTAAAAATTTCCAGTCAGGACTATATGGGAGCAAAGGTGGGGATGTCACCTAAAACACTGGCAGTAGTGGCGCAAAAAGAACTGTGTTTTTTACCGACTGCAGACAGTTATGCAGGTTATATGTCCATTGTGAACCCCGACTATTACTGGAGTGGGGAAATTCCTGCGCGGGTATTTTTTAATTTGATTCGTTATCGTCCCATTCAAGAAGTGCGGCAAATCAATATTCCTGTGTTATTTATTGCTGCGCAGCGTGACAGCCTGATTCCAATTGAGTCGAGTCGTGAAGCGGCCACCAATATTGCACCTTATGTGCAATATGAGGAGTGGGATATGCAACATTTCGATATTTATCATGGAGAATGGTTTAAAAAAGCGATTCAGACCCAATTAGAGTTTTTACAGCAACTGTTTGGAGTCAGTAAATGATTATTGTATGCCCTGAATGCGGTGCAAAAAACCGTGTACCTGAAGATAAATTATCTGCAAATCCTGCATGTGGGCAGTGTCATCAAGCGCTGATTCCACTTGCACCCATTGAATTGAATGAGCAAAATTTCAGTAATTTTATTCAAAATAGTGACTTACCTATTCTGATTGATCTTTGGGCGGACTGGTGTGGTCCTTGCAAGATGATGGCACCACATTTTGCAACAGTTGCCAAGCAAAATCCGCAGGTGGTGTTTGCCAAAATTGATACCGAGGCCAATCCACGCTTAAGCAGTGCATTCCATGTGCGCAGTATTCCAACACTGGTATTGATGAATAAAAGCAATGAAATTGCTAGAATAAGCGGCGCGCTACGAGCGACTGAATTACAACAGTGGTTGGATCAGCAACTCAACGCCCAGTCTTAATGCACTGTTCGTGCTAATTTAATGCAAATGTCCGGAGTGAACGTGTCAGATTCTCATGCAAAACCAGAGGGAGTGCTTTCCCTACAAACAATTGCCATGCCAGCAGATACCAACTGGAGTGGAGATGTCTTTGGAGGCTGGATCGTTTCACAGATGGATTTGGCTGGTGCGATTCATGCCGAGCGTTTTAGTAAAGGACGTTGTGCCACGATTTCCATTAACCAAATGACTTTTTTGGTGCCTGTAAAAGTGGGCGATGTGATCAGTTGCTACACCAAAATTTTGAAAGTGGGCAATACTTCAATTCAAATGCAAATTGAAGTGTGGGACAGCCATGACGATTCACGTGAAGCCGTGCGTGTCACCGAAGGGGTATTTACCTTTGTTGCGGTTGATGTCAAAGGCTCAAAACGTCAGATTCCTGAAGAAGCCAAACAGAAGTTTTTAGAAGCTCAGGCTAGTCAAGCATCATAATTATCAAGCTAATCAAACATCGTAATGAAAAAATCCCAGCACAGTAGCTGGGATTTTTTCTTGGAGAGGAAACAGGCGTTAGGCTTGTTTCTGCTTTAAATGTGCTTTTGACACCCATGCCCACAACATTTCACACTGAATCGGAGCTTCGCCTGATTCATCAATCACACTGACATTGACCAGTGTTTCACCTTTGTCGGTGCTGTGCATGAGTTGTTGCTGTTCTGGGCTGAGTGTGGCAATGGCTGTCATTGCACCTTGAGTTGGACGTTTAAAGTCCACTTTCAGGCTTTTAATCAGCACAATGGCACTATCAGGTACATTCATAGCAGTCACAAAACCTGTAGCAGTTTCGGCAAGCAGCGCCATAGCACAGGCATGTACCTGTCCAATATGGTTTTGCATGGCTTTATGATTGGCAAGACTGACCACCACTTGCGATGGGGTTACTTCTTGATAGCGAATTTTCGCAGTGCCCACCATCGGCACGACACGACCAAAGGCTTGACTCAAAAGGCGGCTTTGAATGCCTTTCGGCAATTTTGATGTTGCTTTGACCAGTTTGTTTAAGCGATTGGTTGGTGTCATGACATCCCCAAATTAATCTTTAAAGTTGTTAAATTGCAGTGGCAGACCAAATTGTTGCTCTTTCAAGAACGCCATTACTTGTTGCAATGTGTCGCGTTTCTTGTCGGTCACACGAATTTTGTCACCCTGAATAGAAGATTGCACTTTAATGCCACTGTCTTTAATGGCTTTGTTAATTTTTTTTGCGGTATCTGAGTCAAGACCATCTTTAAGTTTGATCACTTGAATCACATTTTTACCTGATGCGGTCATTTTTTGTGGGTCAAGCGCCTGAATGTCGACTTTACGCTTATAGAAGTGATTTTCGAGCATGGTATACACTTGCTCACATTGGAAATCACTTTCAGTGGAGATTTTAATCTCTTTGTTTTTTTCATTGAGGTCGATAGAAACATCCTGACCACGAAAATCGAAACGAGTACCGATTTCTTTTTGTGTGTTTTGAACCGCATGATTCACTTCAAAAAGTTCTAATTCAGAAACAATATCGAAAGAAGGCATAATGAAGACCTTTGCAAATGGAAACAATATCTGAGATGCTAGGGATGTTTTCTTCATTTGCCAAGTGTTGTTTTACATCAAAGGAGTGCGCAATGATCCGTAAACAAGAAATTACAACATTTGAGTTCCCAGCTGACGCGATTATCTGGGATGTACGTGATGCAAGTGCTTATGCAGAAGCTCATGTTAAAGGTGCTGTGAATCAGCCAATTAACGATCTATCAGCAGAGAGTCTTACTCAGGTGTCGGCGGATCAACCCATTTACATTTTATGTGGTGGCGGAAGTAAAGCCCCACGTGCAGCGGAAAAACTAGAAGGTTTGGACAGCTCACGTGAATATGTTGTTTTAATGGGTGGTACACGTGCTGCGCGCGACGCAGGCATGCCTTTGGAACAAGGTCACTAAGTATCATCAATATGAAGAAAGCGCCGTAAGGCGCTTTTTTGTTGGGTATCGTTTTATTTCTATTTTCTCTAAGCGAGCGTTAGCTTGAAGGTGGAAGCGCTTTAAAATAAGGCTTCTTGGTTTTCACCTTTTTCTGAAAACGTGTAGCTGCCAGTTTTTGTACTAAGTTTTTAGGTACAGCGCAGGCTTCTGCTAAAACTTGTGCCGCCAGTATTTCACTGCACAACGGGGCAAATAAAAAGCCTTTAGAACCGAGTCCTGCAAAGCTGTAAATTTCCTGATCATCACGCATTTTGCCAAGTAGGGGAAAATAATCCTTACTTTGGGCGCGTAGCGAAGCGCGACCTTGCCAAGTATCTACGGGTGCTAAGTTTTCGGCATACGCAGGAAAGACACTGTGGATAAGTTCGTAGTTATGCACATGGTCTTCTGCCAAGACGTCACAATCTTCCCGATTTGGATAAAACGATGCACCTAAAATCAGTTGATCGGCATTGAGCTGCATGCAATAGCCGCCATAGCTATAGGCTTGTGATAATGGCAAAGCCTGATCTGTATTATTTACCCAGCTAACTTGCCCACGAATGGGTTTAAGCACAGGGTAATGCTCAAAAAAAGCACCGCTTTGCAGCGCTGCACAGACGATGACATGATCAAACACTCCAAGTTCAGTATCTACGCTGTGTAAGATCAGTTGCTGTGCTGTCGTGGTGATTTGTTTAATTTGAGCTTGCTGAAACTGAATGTGCGGATGCGCAAGAATTTCATCACGCAGTTGATGTGGAGAAACTGCTCCTGCTTGCAATAAGCTTAAACTGGCAAAGTCGCTTTGTGGCGTAAGTTCGGTTGCACTCTGTGCTGCTAAAATACCTTTTGGGTATTGTGTGGCTAAATCCAGCAATTCATCGGCATGTTTAAGTGCCAGTTGATGAATCTGCAACGGACGAAATGCTTTGAATGCGGCATAGTGATTTAAAGCATGTTGCCATGCCAAAGTCATTAAATGATCAGCACTTTGATGAATTGGGCAAAGTTTTGGGTTTAAGAGTGCCAAAGGATTGCCAGAACCGCCTGCAAGTGGCGCTGTTTGGTCATAGAGCGTGACTTGATGCCCTCGTTGGGAAAATGCCCACGCACAGCTTAAACCCGCAATTCCTGCGCCTATGATCGCAATATGGCGCTGTTGGTTGCTTGTTGTGGTATTTGTTGTAATTTGAGTTTCGTTCTGATCGGATATTGGCTCTATTTCAGGCGCTTGCCAGATGGCTTTCAGCATTTCCCGTTTATGCCCAAAACCGCGTGGGCGGGTGATGTGAATACCGTGTTGTTTTAAGCCACGTTTGAGTACGCCTGCCACACTAAATGAGGCAAAAGTCGTGCCATAATCGGACAGTGCTACAATCGGGTTGAGCACGGTTTCCTGCCACATATCGGGGTTACAGGCGGGTGCAAAGCCATCTAAAAACCACGCATTGACAGGAGCAGTTTTAGCAATGACAGGAAAAACTTCCTGAGCATCGCCTAGCCATAAATCTAGGCTAAAGCGTTCATCTGGAAAGTTTAAACGATGACAGCCTGCAATAGCGGCAGGGTATTGCTGAATCAGCTGTTCAGACAGATGACTGAGTTCGGGCCAAGCCGCTAAGGCACGTATAAGATCGGCTTTGCAAAGTGGAAATTTTTCGACAGAAATTGCGTGTAAATGGCTGCGATTATTGGGACGTACCTGTTGCCATAATTGCCAGAGCGCTAAAATATTTAAGCCTGTACCAAAGCCTGTTTCGCCTACACAAAAATATTCAAAATCATTCAGCGCTGCTAAACGGATGGGTAAGTCATTGCCCTGTAAAAACACATGCCGTGTTTCTAATAAACCGTTGTCTTTAGAGAAATACACATCGCCAAATTGTTTGGAAATGGGCACATCAATACCATCGACCAGTTGCCAATCCAGCTCGGCAGTTTGAATAGGCTGAAACAAAACCAGAGTACCTTAAATCAAGAGGTGAGTGCGCACCTTACCATTGGCGACGACGTTTGGTATAGACGTAGCTGGCAATTAAAAAGCCGAGCAATACGCCAACCGCGAGTGTTGCAGCACCGTATAAAAACATTTGCGCACTGCGTTCACTTTGCAGTACTTGAACTTGCACGCCTAAATTATCGTTTTTAAGTTGCAGTTCCTGATTCTGTGCCAAAGCATCGAGGTTCGCTTGTTCAAGTTGTTGCAAGCGTGTGCTTTGATCTTTAATCAAGGCTTTGGTTTTGGCTTCCTGAAGCGCTTTATTTTTGGCAATTTGTTCTGCAGTCAGGGGCTTATCCTGTGCAGGAGTAACTCCATTGGCTGTTGCTGCAGTCGTGTTTGCAGTGACAGCGGTTGCTACGGCTGCCGTGTTGGTCACAGCAGCAGGAGCAGGTGCATTGGATGTGGTTGTGGTTGGCTCAACCGCATAAACAGAAGAACTGAGCAAAACAGCAACAACACTGGCAACAACGAAACGCATAGCGCTTATCCTTGAGGGAATGCTTTATTGAATGGCTTAACGTCAATGTGGCTATATACGCCTTCTTTTAAGAAAGGTTCATCTTGTAGCCAAGCATCGAGTGCTTCACGACTGTCAAAATCGACAATCATGGTGCTGCCATAAAAGCCTGCTTGTGGATTGCTTGGGTCTTTTGGCATTGCCCCCGCCACAATTAAGCGACCTTCGGCATCGAGTTGTTGCAAACGTGCAAGATGTGCAGGACGGGTCGCAAGACGTTTTTCCAGTGTACCTTCACGGTCAGTACAACTCAGAACAAATAAAGGCATAGTTACTCTCGAATATCGCAGATCAGAAATTATTCAGATGTTTTAAAGTATTTGCGCAATACAATAAACTGCACAATGATAAAGGAAAACATCACAATCATGTCACCAAAAGCGGTGAATTCGCCCCAATATTTTCCATCCCTAAATAAAAATGCAAAAAATACGTGCAGGAAAGACATAACCGCAAACATGGCTGCCCAAGCATAATTTAGGTTTTTCCAACCTGCTTCAGTCAAGTTGAATACAGGGCCAAATAAGCGTTGAATCAGCGGTTTACGGTCTTTGCTAAACCATGGTGATAGCAAAAAAGCACCTGCAAATACAATGTTTAAAATGGCAGCTTTCAGGCGAATATAAAAGTCATCGCTTAACATTAAGGTAACGCCACCAAAAATTACGGTCATAAACAACACAATCCATTGTTGTTTATCTAAACGGAATTTTTGCATGATGAACAATGCGCCGTACACCACTAACATCGAGATGATCAGACCTGTGGTGGCCACCAAAATATGGTTATTATCGACACCGCCTGCAGAGCCGATCAGTTGTAGTAATTGATGATTAGTGTCTTTTGGATCTACAGTTTTGTATAAATAAAAGAAAATAATGAGGGGCACAAAGTCTAAAAGTGCTTTCATGTTAGAGTATCTAAATCTGATCAAATAAATGACATAGTATAAGTGATGCACGGCGTAGATTTACATACACACAGTAATATTTCTGATGGAACTTTGTCACCTGGAGAATTGGTGTCTGCGGCAATTCAGCAGGGCATTCATACCTTGGCATTGACTGATCATGACACAATGGATGGGCTGGCTTTGGCAGAGCAAGCGGCTCAGGGGCAAGATTTAAAGATTATTTCGGGAGTGGAAATTTCCAGTCAATGGTCACGTCCAGCCACTAAGAAAAGCTATAGCGTGCATGTGGTGGCGCTAAACATGCAAAATCCTGCACCTTTACAGGCGCTGCTGGAACAGCAAAAACAAATTCGTGCAGAACGTGCCAAACAAATTTGTGATTTACTCACTCCGCTGATTGGACAAGATATTTATAATGATGTACTTCTTAAAGTCGAAGGCGTAGCAGATCGGATTACTCGCACACACATTGCCAAAACCTTACAAGAAAAAGGCATTGTAACGCGTGTGCAGCAAGCATTTGATAAATACATCAAAGAAGGCAAAAAGGCTTATGTGAAATTTGATGGCTTGAGTTTGGAAGATACGATTCGGGTAATTCATGACAGTCAGGGTTTTGCCGTGTTGGCGCATCCAACCCGTTATGATTTATCTGCGACCAATATTCGTTATTTGATTGAAATTTTTGCCAAATATGGGGGTGATGCAGTGGAATTGCCGCCTAATATTGACCCTGCATCGACCCGTCAAATGGTGGATCGCATGATTGCTGAACATGGTCTAAAAGTATCTGTCGGCAGCGATTTTCATGGTGAAAATATGCCGTGGATTAAATTGGGCAATATTCCGCGGGTGAAAGATGGTCAAATTGGGATTTGGGAGAGTTTTGTTGAGTAACTCCCTCATCCCAACCTTCTCATATAAGCAGATGTGATATCCATTATTAAAATTTAGAAAGGATAAAAACTCCTTCTCCCTCTGGGAGAAGGTTGGGAAGAGGGTCTAAAGCAAATTATTGTCCTGTGCCTGAATTGGTGGTGGCGTTGGTTTACCCAACGTACCCAATAATTCAATTTCAATGGTTCTTACCATGGCATCTAAAGGTAAGTCATTGCTTTGCGTGCCAAAAGGTTCTTCAATTTCAGAACTGAGCGCATCCAGACCTAAAAAAGTATAAGCCAAAATACCGACCAAAAGCGGAGTCGCCAATCCGAGTGTAGACCCTAAACTAAAGGGCAACATAAAACAGAAAAAGTACACTGTTCGGTTAAGTAGGACTGAATACGCAAAAGGGAGCGGTGTGGTAGCAATACGGTCACAACCCGTGAGTACCAAACTCAGCTCTGTGACGTGTTGATTCATTTGTGTGTAAATAATATCGGAAATTTCGCCCTCTTTAAGTGCTTGCATTAACTCCCATTGAATCAAACTGAGCGTGTATTGCGGCGCATTGGCTTGTTGATACAGTTGGGTAATTGCTTGCTGACTCATGCCACTGGTTTGAATTAACTCGGTTGGATTGGCAGTTTGATGACGCAGGCGGTCGCGCAAGACATTGGCAAATACAATGACGTGCTGAATGACGCGTTCACGTCGTGCTTGACTAAGTATACGGCAGTCGCGGTCAAAGTGGCGCGCGTTGGCAATCAGCATGCCCCAAAGTTTACGTGCCTCCCACCAACGGTCATAACAGGCAGAGTTTTTAAAGCCCAAAAAAATCGACAGCACCACCCCAATTAAAGTAAAGCCAACCAAAGGCAATTCTGGAAAATGAAAATAACCAATATAAGACAAACCGCCAATAATGGTGGAGATCAACATCACCAAGCCCAAAGGCGGTAAGACCTTCGGTAAAATCGTGCCCCGCCAAGAAAACAGTAAGTTAAATACACTGGGTTGATCGACTATCATTTTATTAGAATCATCACAATTTTTTGATGATCTTCTGTGCTTGTGCAGGCTTTGTCAATATGCAAATTTTAAGTGTGCTCAAATTTAAGCAGTTGTTGTTCGGCAAAGGAAAAATTACCTTCACTTGAGATGATACAGTGATCGATCAAACGCAGCTCTAGCAACTGACAGGCTTGCTGAATCTGCTGCGTCAGGACTAAATCTGCAGGTGAAGGTTGTGGTAAGCCGAAAGGATGATTGTGTGCAATCACAATCGCTGTGGCATGTTGACTAATCGCAAAACGTAGCAATTGATTAATGGAAATTTCACACGAATTTAATGCACCATAAAATAATTTTTTAAAGCTGATTTTGCGTAAACAGGCATCAAGGCAAAGCACCGCAAACACTTCTTGGGTTTCGCCCAAAAGTTCAAAACGCAGATACTCCATCAAGCGTTTGGAATTGCTAAGCTCAAGTGCATCTTGTTTTAAATGTTCGGCTACATAGCGCCGTCCAAGTTCTTTAACTGCCATGAGCTGTGAATATTTACTGTTACCCATGCCGTGAAATTGACACAACTCGGCAATGGGTGCATCGAGTAAAGTAGTGAGATTGCCAAAATGCTGAATTAGCAATCGTGCCAACTCCACCGCAGAATGTTGTTGCGAGCCTGAGCGCAGGAAAATAGCCAGTAGTTCGGCATCGGACAAACTTGCAGCACCATTTTGAATCAGACGCTCACGTGGCCGTTCTTGTTCAGGCCAATGTTTAATAGATAAATGCATTGTTATTTGACTTTTTTATTCTAAATTTGAAACTTAAATCCCAACAGATCTCTTGGGAATGACATTATTTAATGCTATTGTGAGCGCCACTGCAACAAAAAGGTGGCTTATTTGTGAGCTTCGATTTAAGCGTCCTCCCTCATAAAAACATTATTTTAGCTGTGACAGGCGGCATTGCGGCCTATAAAAGTGCGATTTTAGTGCGTCGTTTAAAGGATGCAGGGTTTAGTGTTCGCGTGGTCATGACCAAGGGGGCACAAGCTTTTATTACACCGCTGACCTTTCAAGCACTGTCAGGCAATCCAGTACATACCGAATTATTAGATACCGAAGCCGAAGCAGGCATGGGGCATATTGAATTGGCACGGTGGGCCGATTTAATTTTGGTTGCGCCCGCCAGTTGCGACACCTTAGCCAAATTTGCTGCAGGTCTGGCCGATGATTTGCTCAGTACTTTATATTTAGCCACCACTGCACCAGTTTGGGTTGCACCTGCCATGAATCAGCAAATGTGGGCAGCCAAAGCCACACAGCGTAACTTAACCACTTTGGTGGAAGATGGCGTGCATGTAATTATGCCCGATGCGGGCGAACAAGCCTGTGGAGATGTTGGTTTAGGGCGTATGCCAGAACCTGAAGATTTGGCGCATCAGGTGACGCAGTATTTTCATCAGGCACAGCGTGCTTTGGTGGAAAAATTTGGCATGTTGGCAGGCAAAAATGTCACCATTACAGCAGGCCCAACCCGCGAAGCTTTAGACCCTGTGCGTTATATTTCTAACCATAGTACAGGCAAAATGGGTTTTTCTTTGGCTGCAGCCTGTTATGCAGCAGGGGCAAAAGTCACGCTTATTGCAGGCCCAGTTAGTTTAGATACGCCAAATGGGGTACAGCGAATTAATGTGTCTTCTGCAATTCAAATGCTAGATACCAGTTTGCAGATGCTTGAACAAGGCTGTGATATTTTCATCGCTACAGCCGCGGTGGCAGATTACCGCGTGGCAGAAATTGCGGAACACAAAATTAAAAAATTAGGCGATGAGCTGAATGTGGCGTTGGTCAAAAACCCTGATATTGTTGCGACCATTGCGCAACAGGAAAAACGTCCGTTTATGGTTGGCTTTGCTGCAGAAACCCGCAATGTAGAAGAGTATGCAGCAGGCAAGTTGGTGGCGAAAAAACTGGATATGATTGCCTGCAATGACGTTTCCCGTGCCGATATTGGTTTTGCTTCCGATGAAAATGCCATGACGGTATTTTTTGCCGAAAGCTACCGTATGGAAAAACGCGATTTGGAAAAAGCCTCGAAACAGGAAATTGCGCAGCAATTGGTCGAAGCGATTCATGATGCCTTGTATCGAGATCCATCTCAGGATGATGATTTTTAATTTTGATCGTCCATCAGCAAACGGATGACATAAAAAACCGCTGAAATTTCAGCGGTTTTTTTATATCCAATCGCGAATTAAGCTTGACCTTCAGCTGCAGCGGCTTGAGCACGTTGCATATTGGCTTCAAACTCGGCATCGAAGTTGATTGGCGTTAACAATAATTGTGGGAAGCTGCCTTTGGTAACCATATCATTCACTGCTTCACGCAAGAATGGGAACAAAATGTTCGGGCAGTATGCGCCAAGAATGTACGGTAAACGCTCTTCTTCAACGCCATCAATCAGGAAAATACCAGCTTGGGTAACATCAACAATAAATGCAGTATCGCCCGCGTTGTTGGCTTGAACCACAACTTTTAATGCTACTTCAAAGTGGGTTGGATCAATTTTTTCTGCAGAAGATGACAGGTTGATGTTCAATTCAGGCTGCCATTCTTTGGTAAATACTTGTGCCCCAGGAACTTCAAAAGAAATGTCTTTGGTATAAATACGCTCTAATGCCAATTGTGGTTGAGCTTGTTGTTCTTCACTCATGTTAAATCCTTAAGAGTTGGTTATCGTGTTATGTTTATGCCAATAATTGATCGAGCTTGCCTTCGCGATCTAACGCATATAATTGGTCAAAGCCGCCAATAAACTGGTCATTGATGAAAATTTGTGGAACGGTACGATGATTGGTGCGTTGCATTAATTCAACACGTACTTCAGGCGCTTCATTCGACAAATTAATTTCTTTATAGGCAACGCCTTTACGCTCAAGGAGTTGTTTTGCACGAATGCAGTATGGACATACAGTCGTTGAATAAATAGTGACTTCAGCCATGATTGTTCTCCTTGCGAAAAATATTGGGTAAAACTATTTGCTTTTTACTAAAGGTAAACCTTGTGCTTTCCAGTTGCTAATACCGCCATCTAAACGATAGGCATCGGTATGTGCGACCTGTTGTAAAGCACTGCCTGCAACCTGACCCAAGTTACAGATAAAGACCAATGGGCGATCTGAGGTTTTTAACTCTTCAACATGCTTGGTAATTTGGCTATAGGGAATATTGCGGCTACCACTGATATGACCTTCACGGAAATCTTTGGCATCACGTAAATCAATCAACATGGCATTTTTAGCTTTGACTAAAATACCCAAAGATTGTGGGGAAATTTTGCGACCATTGCGTTGACCTTCTAACACAAAGAACAACACTACCAATACAGCCAGCGTCCCAAATAAGAAGGGATGATTCCCCATAAATTCGAACCAACGTTCCACAAGTCACCTAATTACAATGTCAAAATTGTTCAAGAGTATAGCGTATAAATATGGCGATCAAAAACACCGCTTCAAGGGCAGCGCCACAATAAAATTAATTTTTTTGTTGCGCTTCGGCAATTTCATCACACAGTCTTAAATAACTGTCTAAACGACGCGATAAAATTTCGCCTTCTGCAGCAGCCAGTCGCAGTGCACATTGCTTTTCATGTTTATGGGTACAGTTGCGGAATTGGCAATGACCCAACAGGTTTTCAATTTCAGGAAAACCATTTTGAATTTTATCTTGGCTCAAGTGCCACAAACCAAATTCACGAATCCCCGGTGAGTCAATTAAGGCAGCACCATCTCCAAAGCCAATTAAACGAGTAGAGGTTGTGGTGTGCTGTCCAAGTGCCGAGTTTTCCGAAATGATATTGGTCTTTTGCGCCGCTTCGGGCACGATGGCATTAATCAGCGAGCTTTTACCCACGCCCGATTGCCCGACAAAAGCTACCGTTTCACCTGCTAAACGTGCCGCTAAATGCTCTAAATTCGCATCGGATTGGGTTTGCATAACTTCATATCGCAAGTCTTGATATTCCTTGAGCAAGTCTAAAATCGGGTCGTTTTCTTTGAGTAAATCAGATTTGTTTAAAACCAATAAGGCGGGAATATCGGCATCGGCACAAGCAACCAAATAGCGGTCAATCAAGCCCGGTGCAGGTTCAGGCAAAGGCGCAAAAACAATCACAATCAAACTGATATTGGCGGCAACAGGTTTAACTTTGTGATAACGATCAGGTCGGGTCAATAAAGATTGGCGTGGATGAATCGCGGTAATAATTCCTAAACCTGTATTTGGGTCGGCCTGCCATTTGACCCGATCTCCCGTCACCAATAATTCTAAATTGGTACGAGTGTGACAGCGCCAAATACTTCCCATTTCAATAGGTTTCCAAAATGGTTCTGGCTCACCTGCGTGCACCACCGGTTTTTCAGGATGAATTTCAGGAACAGATAAAGCCTGAACTTCTAATTGACGACCATAGTGTTGTACCACCAAGCCTTCTAAATCATGTGAAGTGTCAATGTCTGCCTGACGTGACTTGTGTTGTTTTTCAATTCGACGTTGCTGTTGTTCAGTCAATCGACGCTTACGAATTAAAGCCATTCATATCCTAAAAAAACCATGAACTCAGGATGGCAAAAATAGCATGAAGCGGGGGCACAGTTACAGCCAAGAAGCAAGAAATTTGCTACTATGCTGTTTTTAAGCCGAATAAGATTGCACATTTATGAGCAGCACGCCTGATACTCGCCTCATTTGGATTGATTTGGAAATGACAGGTTTAGATACCGATAACGACCAAATTATTGAAGTGGCTACCATTGTGACCGATGATCATTTAAATATTTTGGCAGAAGGTCCTGTGCTGGCTGTGCATCAACCTGATCGTATTTTAAATGCCATGGATGAGTGGAATACACGTCAGCATGGACAATCGGGCTTAATTGAGCGTGTGCGTCGCAGCAAACTCACTGCGCAGGATGCAGAGCAGCAAACCATTGAGTTTCTAAAAAAATGGGTCAATCCTAAAACATCGCCAATGTGTGGCAACTCAATTTGCCAAGACCGCCGTTTTTTACACCGTTTAATGCCTGAATTGGAACAGTACTTCCATTATCGTAATTTGGATGTTTCATCAGTGAAAGAGTTGGCAAAGCGCTGGCGTCCAGAAATTATGAGCGGTTTGAAAAAGAATGCGTCGCATTTGGCGATGGATGATATTCGTGATTCGATTGCTGAGCTGAAATATTATCGCCAATACTTTTTTATTATGAATCAGGACTAAAACCTTTTTCTGCGTAGGAGATGGAGCTGTAACAGTAACAGCGATCTCTTACGCTTAAACTGTGTTGGTCACTCATAAATAAGAAATAATAAGATATGACTCAGCATTGCCTTATGCCTTACTTTATATAAAGATATTAGAGGCAAGTTTGTATAAAGCTAAGCAATGCTTAGGTGTTCATTGGTTAAAAGCCAAGCAAAACCAAAAGCTTTATTTTCCTGCCTGCCAAAATGCTTCACCTGCCTGAATTGGGTCGCCTGTTTGCGCCAAAGTCTCAAGCCAGACATCATATTGCGCGATGATTGGATGTTGGCTAGGGTGAAAGTCAGGTTTAAACCAATCACGATATTGTGATTGCATTTTGCGTAATTTCCCTTGTTTGCCAAACAGCCATTGCAAGCCACATACATTCATTTTAAGGCGCTGGATACGATTAAACCCATCGCATTTCAGCATGACATTGGCGCGGTACAGGGTAAATCCGAACATTAAACCTGTGGTCAGCACCAACGCCATTTTTCGGGTCACTTCAGGCACATTGCCCACCTGTTGCATCACATCAAACGCCACATCACGATGTTCCATTTCTTCAATCGCATGCCATGCAAATAAAGCACGGACATAAGGATGTGCATCTTGTAGCGTGTCTTTTTCGCCATAAAAAGTTTCTGCCATAAGTGCAGTTAAATGTTCCGCAGCCGCTGTCATGGCGATGTTGTATTGGGGCGAGCGATATTTCAGTTCAAACTTAAACACTTTGTTTAGACGCTGAATAAACTGATCTACAGGCATGCCTTGATCTTTCATAACCTGATTCATTTTGTCGTGTGCAATGCCGTGCTGAGCTTCTTGCCGAATAAAATCGGCAACACGCTGTTTTAAGTCAGGGTCTTGAATTTGATCACGGAACAAACGTACCGATTGAATGAAATAACGCTCGCCATCAGGAAAAGTCAGGCTCAAAGCATCAAACATGCGGGTTAAAAACGGGTCACCTGCAAACCAGTAACGCGGCACATCGGCTAATTTAAAATCGAGATTGCTGCGTACTATGGGCGCAGCATGATATTGGACAAGTGCATTCATTTTATTTTATTTCACTCTGGTCAATCCTGTTTGCATTATGTCGGGCTTTGGCAGATTTGTTTTGACAGTATTTGCCAGTTTTTATACATTAAGCGACAAAAGAAAATGATGCATGTCAAAATGAGCAAGCACATGAGCGAAATTCAAATTCCGAATGGTTATTATCAACTTTGGTTACGCTATTTATCTGCACAGGGCAGAGTTCCTGAGCAGCTTGGATTTTCGCCTGCACAATTGCAGCAGTTACAGCATGTGTTGGCATTGCCCATGGATACCCAATCGTCCTATCAGTTTTTTAACGAGATCATCCAACACAGTATTCAGTTTTTAGATTGTCCAACGCTCGTTTTTGAATTGGCACGTTATATTCAGCCTGAACATTTTGGCGTGCTTGGCTATATGGCATCGCGTAGTAACAGTGTTGCAGAAGCCATTCAATATATGATGCGTTTTAGTCGCTTGGTGGTGGATGGTACGGCAGCCGTACCAATGCGACTGGAACAACAATCAGATGCTTTATATTTATCATGGCCATTGGTGGATGAAAAATACAGCTTGGTTCATGAAATGACTTTTGCTTGTATGACTCAATTGGCCATGCAAATTTTTGATTTTCAACACTCTCCGATACGGGAGATTCATTTTGCCCATGCACCGCGTATGGCGATGCTGCATTATGAAAAGTTTTATGGTTGTAAGGTTTTATTTAAGCAAGCGGAATATCAAATTGTTTTAAATTTAGAAAGCCTCAGTTTAAAACCACAGCAAGCCGATCCCTCTTTAATTCATTTACTCACCAAACAAGCTGAAGATGCGATTGCGTTAAAACCACAATTAGAAACCGTGCAGCAGCAAGTCCAAGAGCAGGTGGCGCATTATTTACGTTATGAACAGCAAGTGCCGAGCATTGAATGGGTGGCGCAGCGTTTATTTCGTTCAGGGCGTACGTTACAGCGTCAGCTTAAACAGGAAGGTACGGGTTTTAAACAGATTCTTGAAATAGAACGGATGCAGCGCTGTGAAAACTTACTGCGACAAAATGTGAGCCTAAGCGATATTGCACAGTTGTTGGGTTATTCAGACCAATCGGCTTTGGCGCGTGCCTATAAAGCCTGTACAGGACAGACCTTGCTAAAACGTAAACAGCAGTTGCAGCAAGCTGAGGATGCACTTTCTCTACAGCAAAATACGCCATAAATAGTATGGATTGGCTCATTATCAACAGGTGATTTCGCGCTAAGAGATTGAAAATAAGCTGTGTGTAGCCATGACCGAATCAGCTTTTGCAAGGTTGATAAAGCCTAAGATAAAACCTGAAGTTGTTTATTTTTATCAATATTTTTAAATTTAAAAGCACGATTGAGCAAGTTTCAAAAACCGATAAGCAGGCAAAATTAGGCATCTTTGATCATTGAGAAAAAAGCGCAAATATCAGTAAATGTAGCCTCGCGGTTGTTCTGAATAAATCGTTTTGCAAACAGAAATGCAGCAACTCATGCCTGTGCGCTATTCATTGAGTAAAAAATAGCGTTACAATGGGTCAATTTGTATTTCTACAATAGCAAATGTCTCAGTTTTAATCATTCAAGGAAAATACAACCCTATGTCACGTTTAGCCACACGATTTGCACAGCTTGAATCTCAACAGCGTAAGGCCTTGGTTTCTTATGTTATGGCAGGTGACCCTCATCCAGAAGTCACAGTTCCGTTGTTACATCAAATGGTCGAGGCAGGGGTAGATGTCGTTGAATTAGGTTTGCCGTTTTCAGACCCAATGGCTGATGGTCCAGTAATTGCCCTCGCTGCAGAGCGAGCGTTGGCAGGTGGAACCAATACGCTAGATGCTTTAAACATGGTCAAAGAGTTCCGTCAAAAAGATCAGGAAACTCCTGTGGTATTGATGGGATATTTAAACCCTGTAGAAGTCATTGGTTATGAAAAGTTTGTTGAATATGCACATGACTGTGGTGTCGATGGTGTACTTCTGGTCGATTTACCACCTGAAGAAGCCCAAGAATTTGATGAAGTCCTGAATAAATATGGGATGAATCAAATTTTCTTGTTAGCGCCAACTTCTACACCAGAGCGTATTCAATTTGTTGCAAACCAAGCCAGTGGCTTTATTTATTATGTTTCTTTGAAAGGCGTGACGGGTGCAGCAACACTTGATGTTGCAGAAGCAGCAACCCGCATCCAACAGATTAAAGCTGTAACCAACGTGCCTGTGGGTGTGGGTTTTGGCATCAGTGATGCTGCATCTGCCAAAGCAATGGGCGCGGCTGCCGACGCAGTCATTGTCGGAAGTGCTTTTGTAAAACAATTTGCGAGCTTAGCACCAGAACAAGCCGTCATTGCAACGGTTAATAAAGTGAAGGAGCTTCGAGCTGCGCTCGATGAGTTAGTATGAGTCAAGAAGTGAAAACAGGGAAAATTCTAAGCCCATCGACGCCGTGGACTGCACGTGGTGTACCTGGTATTGAAACACCAGATGAGCAACAAGCGTTAAAAGCGATCTTTACTGAACCAACGATTGAATGTCCAGAATGTCATGCCTTGGTGACACGTACGGCAATGTCGTTCAACGCTTATGTATGCCCACAATGTGATGAACATTTACGTATGAAAGCGCGTGAGCGTTTAACTTGGTTCTTTGACCAAGTGCAAAACGAATTAGGTCAAGAATTCTCTGCCAAAGACCCACTCAAATTTGTAGACAGCAAAGCTTATCCTGAGCGTATGACTGAAGCGCAAAAGAAAACGGGTGAAACCGAAGCTTTAGTGGTGATGCAGGGCTTATTAAAAGATATGCCAGTCATTGCTTGTGCATTTGAGTTTGATTTTATGGGCGGCTCAATGGGTACCGTAGTGGGTGACCGTTTTGTGCAAGCTGCTGAACGTGCGATTCAGCAAAAACAACCGTTAATTTGCTTCGCAGCATCGGGCGGTGCGCGTATGCAAGAAGGCATGTTGTCATTAATGCAAATGGCGCGTACTTCTGCAGCAATTCAACGTATGAAAGAAGCAGGCTTACCTTACATCGTAGTATTAACACATCCTGTATATGGTGGTGTAACTGCATCATTGGCGATGCTGGGTGATGTGCACATTGCAGAACCTAAAGCGATGATTGGTTTTGCGGGTAAACGTGTCATTGAGCAAACTGTACGTGAAAAACTGGAAGAACCGTTCCAGCGTGCAGAATACTTACTTGATCATGGTGTGGTCGATCAAATTGTCCATCGTCATGCATTACGTGATACAGTTTATCGTATTCTTGCGAAACTGATGAACTTGCCTTGAACACAGCACCTCTTGCAACCGATGATTTAAACACATGGCTCAATTATTGGAGCCATGTTCACGTTACGGGTATTGATTTAGGTTTGGAACGGGTCATTCCCGTTGCAGAAAAATTGGGTGTAACCCATCCTAAAGCTAAAGTCATTACGGTTGCGGGAACCAATGGCAAAGGCTCAACCACAACCACTTTAGCGGCTATTTTAAATGCGCAGGGCTATCGGGTTGGGTTGTACCAATCGCCACATATTTACCGTTTTAATGAACGAGTCAAATTAGCAGGCGTCGAAATCGATGACCAAAGTTTGATTGATGCTTTTGTGCAAGTCGATCAAGCACGACGTGATTGCGATCTGAGTTTATCTTTTTTTGAGGCCACGACTTTGGCAGCCTTTGTGATTTTTAAAGCACGTGATTGCGATGTATGGGTGCTTGAAGTCGGTTTAGGTGGACGCTTAGATGTGGTCAATGTCGTCAATCCTGATGTGGCGGTTATTACCAATATCGGTTTAGATCATGTCGATTGGTTAGGCGATAGCATCGAAAAAATTGCCTATGAAAAAGCAGGCATTATTCGTCCTAACATTCCTGTCATTTTTGCAGGTCAGCAAGATTTGCCTCAAGCTATTCACGACAAAGCAGCAACCTGCAATGCACCTTTGTTTGTCTTGAATCGTGATTATTTTTATCGGGATATGCAAGATGGTCAGTCATGGATGTTTGCTGCATCGGGTTGTACCTTAAAACTTCCAACAGGCAGTTTAGCCCTCGATAATATTTCAACGGCTGTGGCAGCAGTCTTGCACAGTGGTTTAGAAATCACCCAAGACGCAATTGCACAAGGTATTCAAACGGCCAAATTGGCGGGACGTTTTGAAATTCGTCAAATTCAGGGCAAAACCGTGATTTTTGATGCAGGACATAACCCGCATGGCGTTGAATTTTTGTTAAAGCAATTGCGCAATTTCTTAAATTACAATAAACAGTACACTGAAGTGGTCAGTGTTTTTTCAATGCTTGCAGATAAAGATATAAATTCTGTGGTTGAGTTATTGAAAGATAGTGTCGTAATGTGGAAAATTGCCACATTAAATGTGCCTCGTGCGGCAGAGATCACGGTTTTGGATCAGGCTTTGCAAGGCGAAACAATACAACACTTCGACAGTATACAATTGGCTTTTAAATCAGCACTGGATGAAACAAAAAATAATCAGCTGATTTTGGTATGTGGATCATTTCATACCTTAGAAGCGGTATGGGAGTATTTGGAAGAATGTCAATGAATAACAAACAGCGCTGGATGGGTGGCGTTGTTTTATTAGGTGGTGGTGTTTTATTGGCAGCATTGCTTTTAAAAGGGCAAGAAGAAATACATCAAAATAATGTGAAAACCCCAAGCCAAGCCGAACAAGTTCAACATAAAAATGCCAATCAGGCAGAAATGGTGCAATTGCAACCTTTAACTGTCGATGTGCAAACCGAGCAGCGTCTGCTTGAAGAGCAGCGCCGTGCGCGTGAAAAAGCAGTAGCGGAGCAAGAAGCACGTGCAGCTGAGTTTTTAGCGATGCAACAACAGGCAGAAGCTGAAGCAGCGCGTAAAGCTGCAGAAGAATATGCTGCCTTAAATGCATTGCGTTCTGGTCAGCAGCAAAGTTCTGACAATATTCCACCGGAATTGGTCGAAGATGAACAAGCCAAGCAAAAGCGTTTGGCTGAAGAAAAAGCCGCTCAGCAAAAGAAGTTAGAGCAGCAAAAAGCAACGGATGCCAAGAAAGCTGCTGAGTTAAAAGCTGCGCAAGAGCGTAGTGCTGCAGAGAAAAAAGCAGCAGATGAAAAGCGTTTAGCGGAAGAAAAACGCATTGCAGAAGAGAAGCGCAAAGCGGAAGAACAACGCCAAGCCGATGCAAAACGTAAAGCTGAACAAGAGCGAAAAGCAGCAGAATCGAAAAAAGAAGCAGAACGTAAGGCTGCCGAAGATAAGCGTAAAGCCGAGGAAAAACGCAAAGCTGAAGAAGCTGCCAAGAAAAAGGCTGAAGCTGAAAAAGCACGTAAGTTATTGGAAGAAGGCGATAAGCAGTGGATGGTACAAGTGGCTTTGGCAGCTAACCAAGCCAATGCCGATGCTTTGGCGGCAAAACTGAAAGCCAAAGGTTATAAAGTTACCCAAAGTCCAACGTCTAAAGGGGTTCGGATTATGGTTGGGCCATCTAAAGACCGTGATGCTGCAGATGCAACCCGCAAGAAAATTACCGCAGACCCAAGTTTGAATATGAAATCTGCATGGGTGATTGACTGGATACCGTTAGATAAACGCGACTAGATCATTCGATCAAAATGTTTATTAAAAAGGATTTAATCTTTTGGGTTAAATCCTTTTTTAATGCTGATTGAATTTAGGCGTGTTTCAAATGCTTTGATTGTAAAAAGCCTATCCGAAGATAGGCTTGCTCATGTAACACTTAATTAAGTGCGGTTCGGTTGTTTGGTCAAACGCAAATAAGGCTTGATGGCTTTATATCCACTTGGGAAGCGTTCTTTAAGTTCCGCTTCATCCTGAATGGAAGGCACGATCACCACATCTTCACCATCTTGCCAGTTGGCAGGCGTTGCAACTTTGTAATTGTCAGTCAGTTGTAGTGAATCAATCACACGTAAAATTTCGTGGAAATTACGTCCTGTAGAAGCAGGATAAGTAATGATCAAGCGTACTTTTTTATTTGGATCAATAATGATTAATGAGCGGACAGTCAGTGTTTCGCTGGCATTCGGGTGAATAAAATCGTACAGGGTAGACACTTTACGATCTTGGTCAGCAAGAATTGGGAAATTAACCGTCGTGTTTTGGGTTTCGTTAATATCTTGAATCCAGCCTTTGTGAGATTCAGCATCATCTACAGAAAGTGCAATCGCTTTGACATTGCGCTTGCTGAATTCATCTTTCAGTTTTGCGGTATAGCCTAGCTCGGTGGTGCAGACAGGTGTGTAGTCGGCAGGATGCGAAAATAGAATGCCCCAGCTGTCACCTAAAAATTCATAAAAATCAATTGGGCCTTCATTTGAATCTTGCGTGAAGTTGGGTGCAGTGTCACCTAAGCGAATAGTCATTGTGTACCTCTGTCTTGTTTTGTTGTGTGATGTGTGCGTACTACTATGCGCCATTCCTTTTGCAGAATTAAATAGTGTTTTTGTATGTGCTTATGAGTAAATTGAATATGCTGTGTCGTTTTTATTGCATTTTCAAAATAGATTCATGTGTGATTGCTATATATCGTCCGCTCGAAATTTGTTACATTAACTGCCACTTAGCAGCGAGAAATGGCAAGTAGAGATTGGAATTTTTAATAGGTTTTTGTGCAAAACCCTTGTACTTCAAATTTCTAGCACCATAATAACCACTAAGAAAAACCTATTTATTTGACAAGCAAGATTTAGAGAGTTTATTCATGTTGGCAAGTCTGATCGGAGGAATCTTCGGTACTAAAAATGAGCGCGAACTCAAACGCATGCGTAAAATCGTAGACAAGATTAATGCGCTCGAGCCGACGATATCTGCCTTAAGCGATGCAGACTTATCTGCAAAAACCGAAGAATTCAAACAACGTTATAACAAAGGCGAAAGTTTAGATAAATTATTACCAGAAGCATTTGCAGTATGTCGTGAAGCGGCTAAACGTGTCATGAGCATGCGTCACTATGACGTGCAGTTGATTGGTGGTATTACCTTGCACGAAGGTAAAATTGCAGAAATGCGTACAGGTGAAGGTAAAACCCTAATGGGAACTTTGGCCTGCTATTTAAATGCTTTAAGCGGTCAGGGCGTGCACGTCATTACTGTGAACGACTACTTGGCGCAGCGTGATGCTGAACTCAACCGTCCTTTATTTGAGTTTTTAGGTTTAAGCATTGGCATTATCTACTCCATGCAAGACCCGACTGAAAAAGCACAGGCTTATCGTGCAGACATTACTTACGGTACCAATAACGAATTTGGTTTCGACTACTTGCGTGACAACATGGTGTTCTCACTGAGTGAGAAAAAACAGCGTGGCCTGACGTATGCCATTATTGACGAAGTCGATTCGATCTTAATTGATGAAGCACGTACACCATTAATCATTTCTGGTCAAAGCGATGACTCATCGCAGTTATATGCGGCAATCAACACCATTCCGCCAAAATTGCATGCGCAAAAAGAAGAAAAAGTAGCAGATGGCGGACACTTCTGGATTGATGAAAAACAACGCACTGTAGAAATGACCGAAATTGGTTATGAAACGGTAGAAAATGAATTAATTCAAATGGGTTTATTGGCAGAAGGAGAAAGTCTGTATTCTGCATCTAACCTAAATTTGGTGCATCACGTATCTGCAGCTATTCGTGCGCACTTCCTGTATCAACGTAACGTGCACTACATCATCCATGATGGTGAAGTAATTATTGTCGATGAAAACACAGGTCGTACCATGCCTGGTCGCCGTTGGTCAGAAGGTCTGCACCAAGCGGTAGAAGCCAAAGAAGGTCTGGAAATTCAGCCTGAAAACCAGACTTTAGCGACCACAACCTTCCAGAACTATTTCCGTTTATACAAAAAACTGTCAGGAATGACGGGTACTGCAGACACTGAAGCTGCAGAAATGAAAGAAATTTATGGTCTAGATGTCGTCATCATTCCAACCCACCGACCAATGATTCGTAACGACCAAAACGATTTAATTTATTTAAACCGTACAGGCAAATACAACGCGATTATTCAAGAAATTCAACGTGTGCATGAAGCAGGTGTCGCACCAATTCTGATTGGTACAGCGACCATTGAAGCTTCAGAAATTTTATCGGATAAACTGCGTGAAGCGGGTATTCAGCACGAAGTATTGAACGCGAAGCAACACGAACGCGAAGCTGACATTATTGCGCAAGCAGGCTCACCACGTGCGGTGACTATTGCCACGAACATGGCAGGCCGTGGTACAGATATTTTGCTAGGTGGTAACTGGAAAGCCCTGCTAGCCAAAATTGAAAACCCAACCCCTGAAGATGAAGCGCGTTTAAAGGCAGAGTGGGAACAAAATCACGACATGGTGTTAAGTTCAGGTGGCTTACACATTATTGGTTCAGAACGTCACGAATCGCGCCGTATTGACAACCAGTTGCGTGGTCGTGCAGGTCGTCAGGGTGACCCAGGCGTGTCACGTTTCTATTTGTCACTTGAAGATGACTTAATGCGTATTTTCGCAGGTGATCGTGTTGTAGCAATGATGCGTGCTATGGGCTTGCAGGAAGATGAAGCGATTGAACACAAAATGGTGTCACGCTCTATCGAAAATGCACAGCGTAAAGTTGAGGCACGTAACTTCGACATCCGTAAAAACTTGTTGAAATACGATGACGTAAACAACGAACAACGTAAGATCATTTATTCACAGCGTGATGATATTCTGGCAGAAAGCACGCTGCAAGACTATATTGAAGAAATGCACCGTGAAGTGGTCACAGGTATGATCGCCAATTATATTCCACCAGAATCGATTCATGATCAATGGGATATTGATGGTTTAGAGCGTGCCTTGCGTGATGATTTGGGCATCGAATTACCAATTAACCAATGGCTCGAAGATGATCGTCGCCTAGATGAAGAAGCTTTGGTTGAACGTATTGCCGATGAAATTGTGACACGTTACCGTGCACGTCGTCAGCAAATGGGTGATGAATCTGCTGCGATGCTAGAACGCCACTTTATGCTCAGTTCACTTGATCGTCACTGGAAAGATCATTTGGCGGCTATGGACTATTTGCGTCAAGGGATTCATTTACGTGGTTATGCACAAAAGAACCCTGAGCAAGAGTACAAAAAAGAAGCCTTTAACTTGTTTGTGAATATGTTGGGCGTGATTAAAGCCGATGTCGTGACCGATCTTTCGCGTGTGCATGTCCCAACACCTGAAGAATTGGCAGCGATGGAAGCTCAACAGCAAGCGCAAGCAGAAGCGATGCAGCTTAATCTTTCACATGCTGATGTAGACGGTTTAACGGGCGAAACCTTTGAATCAGAACCACAGTATAGTGCTGCTGAGCAAACTGTTGTTGCGCCTGCGAGCCGTAACTCGCCATGCCCATGTGGTTCAGGACTGAAATATAAACAGTGTCACGGTAAAATCTAAACCTGACTTGTTACAACTTAAGCAGAACTTTGGTTCTGCTTTTTGTATTTTGGGGCGCAAAATCTTTGTGGTAATAGTTTTGCAAGATGTGTATAGCATTTGCAGATTTTGGAATTAAATGCTATTTAGTTGCACATGCAATATCCACGTGTGGAACAAAAAATGAAAAAAGTATTACAACCTTTAATGATTGTTGCCTTGAGCTTGCCTACTTTCGCATTTGCAAATGCGGCAACAACGACAACTCCTGCAAAAGTTCAAGCTGCTGTGGGTGCGACCACTGCACAGGTACAAGTGGATAATGGTCACGTGACTGTGGCAAGCCCACGCACAGGTATTCGTTATACCTTTGCCAATCCAGATCAGCGTCCAATCGTGTTGCATACTGCAGCGATTGCACCTGCGAATGCTGCCAATGTAAATCGTATTGTGGCTGCAAATCCTGCTTTATCTGCAGCAAGTCAAGAACGTGCAAAACAGGCTTTATTGGGTGAAACCGTGGTTGCGACTACGCCATAATCCAAATAGGCTCAATCAGTATAATTTTAGTTGCTGATGCATTATATTGAAGATTAAAACCAGTCCATACGGGCTGGTTTTTTATATATGACCTTGTGTATTAACAAAAGTTGAATCAAGCAGGGTGGATGCTCGATTTTTTCTTCAATTTCCACTAAGCTGTGACATTCTCAAATTTGTACTGGAAATTTCAAAATGGCAGTTGGTGACGTCTCTATGCCACACATGCATGTGGTCAAAGGTGTAAAAATTGGTTCAGCAGAGGCTTATGTGCGTTATCAGAACCGACGTGACCTGGTTATTTTTGAATTTGCAGCAGGCTCAAATGTAGTGGGCGTATTTACTCAAAACGCATTTTGCGCTGCGCCTGTGCATGTGTCCAAAGCACATTTAGCTCAAGGCAATCCGCGTTATTTGGTCATTAATACAGGTAATGCCAATGCGGGTACAGGCAAATTGGGTATGCAAAATGCAGAAATCACCTGTGCCAAATTGGCTGAATTGGCAGGTGTATCTACCCAAGAAGTTTTGCCATTTTCTACAGGTGTGATTGGTGAGCAATTGCCGATTGAGCGCTTGGTTGCTGGTTTAGCGCCTGCGCTGGCATCGTTACGTGAGGATGCTTGGCATGATGCTGCAACAGGCATTATGACCACAGATACCATACCGAAAGGTGCATCTGAGCAATTTGAGCTCGATGGTATTACATACAGCATGACTGGTATTTCTAAAGGCGCAGGCATGATTCGTCCGAATATGGCGACTATGCTCAGCTATGTTGCGACCGATGCCCCGATTCAACGTGATGTATTGCAACAATTGCTCAAGCAAAGTGTAGAGCAATCTTTTAACCGTATTACCGTAGATGGCGATACCTCGACCAATGACTCATGCATTCTAGTAGCAACAGGTCAGGCAGGCGGTACGACAATTAGTAGCAATAATGATCAACGTTATGCTGTGCTATTGGATGTTTTAAATCGTGTAATGCTGCGTTTGGCACAATTGATTATCCGTGATGGTGAAGGTGCAACAAAATTCATTACGGTACGTGTAGAAGGTGGTGCCAATACTCAGGAATGCTGTGATATTGCCTATAGCATTGCGCATTCGCCATTGGTAAAAACCGCTATTTTTGCCTCAGATCCAAACTGGGGGCGTATCCTTGCTGCGATTGGTTACGCAGGCGTTCCTAATTTAGATGTTGAAAAAATTCAGGTTTGGTTAGATGATGTGCAAATCTGTAAAGATGGTGGCGCTGCCGCAGACTATACCGAAGAAGCAGGTGCAGGCGTCATGGTGCAAACTGAAATGACCATTCGTGTAGATTTAGGACGCGGACAGGCCTCAGATACAGTCTATACTTGTGACTTATCTTACGATTATGTCAAGATCAACGCGGATTACCGTTCGTAAAATTTAAATTGAGTGAGAAAGCCTCCGTTGTGAGGCTTTTTTAGCATTTAATCGGCAAAGGGCTGGTGAATGAGCAAATAGCCCCCATATCATCAGTGACTTGAGTACGCTTGTGTTAGGGCAAGCATGAAGATAGAGAAGACGTTGTTATGAATGATGCGACCAATTTAATTGCCAATGAAGCAAAATCGATTGTGCAGGCGCATTTAGATCGCTTGGCTGAAACCAAAGAGCACCATTTGAGTGAGCAGGCCAAGCAGGAAAAATTTGCGCAAATTAAAGCAGAACTCGAAAAGCGCAATGCTGTCTTGGTTGCCCATTATTACTGCGATCCAGAAGTACAGGAATTGGCAGAGTACACGGGAGGTTGTGTTTCAGATTCACTGGAAATGGCACGTTTTGGTCGTGAGCATGCTGCAACAACATTGGTGGTGGCTGGGGTGAAATTTATGGGCGAAACAGCCAAAATTTTATCACCAGAAAAAACCATTCTAATGCCAACTTTGGAAGCGACTTGTTCACTTGACTTAGGTTGCCCTGTCGATGAGTTTAGCCGCTTTTGTGATGCGCATCCTGATCATACCGTTGTGGTTTATGCCAATACTTCGGCTGCTGTAAAAGCACGTGCAGACTGGGTCGTGACTTCTAGTTGCGCAGTTGAAATTGTCGAGCATTTAGATAGCTTGGGTGAAAAAATCATTTGGGCACCTGACCAGCATTTGGGTCGCTATATTCAAAAGAAAACTGGGGCAGATATGTTGCTGTGGGATGGTTCATGTATTGTGCATGAAGAATTCCGTTCACGCGGTATTGCCAACATGAAAGCACTGTATCCAGATGCTGCAGTTTTGGTACACCCAGAATCACCTGAAGCTGTAGTTGATATTGCTGATGCAGTGGGCAGTACTTCACAGCTAATTCAAGCTGCGAAAAACTTGCCAAACGAGCGTCTTATTGTGGCAACTGACCGTGGCATTTTCTACAAGATGCAACAAGCGGTACCCAATAAAACCCTGATTGAAGCGCCAACTGCAGGTGAGGGGGCAACTTGTCGCTCATGTGCACATTGTCCGTGGATGGCAATGAATGAATTAGATGGAATTTTGCATGTATTGCAAACAGGTGATCAAGAAGTATTCGTTGAACCTGCCATGGCAGAACGTGCTAAATTACCACTAGATCGTATGTTGAATTTCAGTGCGAGCTTAAAACGCTAAAATTGATTGAAAAATATCAAAAATGCTTGATAAATATACGGTTGAAGCTTTTTTTTAATTTTTTTTAAATATAGGTGTTGACGTCTTCGGGCGTCGCGCCTAGAATGCACACCGTACCGCACGATGTGCGATACACAAAAAGCTGAGATGAATCGGAGCATAGCACAGCCTGGTAGTGCACCTGGTTTGGGACCAGGGGGTCGTAGGTTCGAATCCTACTGCTCCGACCAATTCTTCAAGGCAACGTATCGCATGATATTATGTATCATCGGTCATGCGCCTGTAGCTCAGTTGGATAGAGCATCCGCCTTCTAAGCGGATGGTCACAGGTTCGAATCCTGTCAGGCGCGCCATTTTTTGGTAGCTTGGTATAAAAGAACCAAACATGATGGTGGATGTAGCTCAGTTGGTAGAGCCCTGGATTGTGATTCCAGTTGTCGCGGGTTCGAATCCCGTCATTCACCCCAATCTCTTTGAGAGATAAACGGAGCATAGCACAGCCTGGTAGTGCACCTGGTTTGGGACCAGGGGGTCGTAGGTTCGAATCCTACTGCTCCGACCATTATTCTAAATAGAACAGATACTAAGTAGAAATGATTAAGTCAATAAAGATACCGCGTTAAGCGGTTTTTTTATGCCTGAAATTTATGAAAGCCTTGTTGGTTTAAAATTGATTTCGTATTAGTTATTGGTCAGCATAAAAAAGCCTCAAGAATGAGGCTCAATATAAGAAAAGTTTTAGTGTCTTTTTTATTAAGGCACAATCGTCACATTGACGCGTCGGTTGGTGGCACGATTTGCTGGTGTGTCATTGCTTACCATTGGTTGTGTTGCACCACGTCCAATCACCTGAATATTTTTTCTTTCAAAACCCTGATCTAAAAAGATCTGAGCCACATTTTGGGCGCGTTTTTCCGATAGGGTTTGATTGTAGCTGGCTAAACCTACGTTGTCTGTGTGACCAATAAACTTGAGTTTATCCAAGTCATATTTATGCAGCTGTTGTGCCAATTGGTTGAGGCGTTCTTTTTGGCTATTTTGAATGGCGTATTCATCAAAACCAAATAACAAGCGTTCAGGCAGGGCTAAGGTCCAGCCATCATCACTTAAAATAAAGCCTTCTTGTTTTAGCATGCGCGCCTGCTTATAGCTGACATTCCCCAAACTCATGCAAGCACTGAGTGAAACCATAACAAGAATAAGTGTGCCGATCAGAACTTTTTTAAGCATAAGGAACCTGTTTATTGTTTGATTGAGGTGAAATATACCATTTTGATTGATCACGTTTGGCTTTGAGCATTGCGCGATCGACATCGGCAATTAAATTTTCAGGAGTTTTTGCATATTCAATCAATGCTGCGCCAATACTGACATTTAAGGAAACTTGTTGCTGTTCATACTTAAATGTAGAGGTATAGCAAGCATGAATCTTTTGACAATAATCCTCTAATTCTGCAGTGGAGTGTGAGCCAGTTAAGATTACTGCAAACTCATCGCCACCTAAACGCGCAACAAACGCATGTGAGGGCAAAATCTGAATTAGACAATGTGATGAATCACGTAAAATATTATCGCCCGTCAAATGCCCAAATTGGTTATTGATTTGGTTAAAGTTATTAATGTCTAAAAAAAATACTGCAGCCGTAGCAGAAGGCTGGGTAAATAGCTTAAACAGTGTTTCATAAAAATAATTACGATTTGGCAACTGCGTTAAATTGTCGTATTGCGACTGAAATAGCAGTTTATGATTTTCAACCAATAAATTCTTATGGGATTGTTCAATCTCATTGAGTAAGCCATTAAAGGCATAACTCAGTTCATGAAGTTCTTGAATATCTGAACTTGAAACGCGCAGCTTATAATTTTTTTGTGCACTGATCTCCTGTGCCGAGCTGACAATAGAACTTAAAGATTGCATGAGATATTGATAAATTGAATTAATTGACCAAAACACAGCAATTAAAAGCAAAATAAAACCGAAAATTAATCCTAAAACGATTTTATAAAAAAAACTGACCAAGTCACTAGAGTTTCCATACACCACCAACTCACCATAGTTTTGCTGATCATGGTCAATACTCAGCCGAACAGGATGATTAAAAAACAGATAGTCCAATAAAGCCTGAATTGAAAAATGCTCTAGACCTTGCTGTTCAATAAAGGCAATACGTGTCTGTTTAGGTGAGCGTACTTCAATTGAACGAATAGAATAACGCTGCGTATGTTCAGACAGAATTTCGTTCAGTGTTATTTGGTCATTGAATACAACAGCCGGTTGAATACGTTCATTTAATGCTGCAGATAAACTTTGCAAACTATTTTTTGCGAAGGTGTTCATGGTGTAGGTTGAAATGACCAGAAAAATCATTGAACAAATTGTAAAAGTCAGAGCAAAGATAGTGAGTTGTGCGCGTGTGAATAATTGATGCAAGGTAATTGGAGTGTATAACTGCTTCATGAGTTTGACTCCGATGTTTTTGCAAGCAGTAATACACGCGGATCAATATGCACTTGAGATTGAGTCAAGCTTTCCATGTTGACTTTAAAAGCATAGTTATCATTTTTTTTATAAAGACAAAAAGCGCTGCCAGTTTCACATTCCAGATTGTTTAAACTAATAGATAGGGCTGGAAATCGAACTTGAGTATTTAAGGTATGTTGTTCTTGTGCAGCAGAAAGCGTAGAAAAAATTAATATTTGACAATTACTTTTAGATATTTCATGGCTTTGAATGGGTTGAATGTCATATTTATTATGTAATGGGGCATGTTTTTTGAATTGTTGTGCAATATTATCTTGATTTACGACACAAAGTTTGGGCGTGCTAGCTTGCCATTTTGCATACGCTAAAATGGAGAATGTAGTGTTATAAAGATTTGATGCAGGTGCAGCATACAAAATAGGTGTTTGCATTGCTACAAATGACAGCAAGGTTATTATTTTTAAATTTTGAGTCATTTCAATACAACACGAATGAACATAAAAGTAGTGTAGCTAATATTGGAAAATAAGCATACTGCTAATTTTGAGCAAGAATAATACAGATCTAAATGATTTTGCCGAATAAATAACCGTTCGGACTAAAAAACTTATAAAACTTAAAAAGAGGGGTTGCAAGGCGAAATATTTCACCTATAATGCACATCCATCGGCGGTGATGAAGATTAAAACTTCTGATAAAACAATGACTTGGTTAAGAATGATTGAGTTGGGTTTTAGAAAGAAAGTTTAAAATAATTTAAATTACCAGTTGACACTTTAGAAATAAAGCGTAATATAGCCGACCTAGCTTGATGCTGACGAAGCATCGAGAAGATCATTAAGAGATTATGAAGAACAACTTGTGTGGAT
>NZ_VOYC01000026.1:0-33758 GCF_013420425.1 Acinetobacter sp. YH01007
ATACGTGTATTCATTTCTATCATTTAATCTTAATTCTATTAGATTAATGATAATACTATCATTTAATTATTGCATTAAGTCTAATGATAGATATTGTATGCGATTTGGCTCGCTATCATTCAGGTATAGTCTTTTGATAGAAAAAGTATGACAGTAGAGTCATGCTTGGTAAGTTCATATAACGTGTATTATGTTAATTTTAGAAAAACTTAATTGGAGAAGGAATTTAGAATGTCCCAAAATAAATATAAGATCGGTGATCTCGTAGATAATTTGTTCCAAGGGCAGGAAAAATAATTGGTATAGATTTAGCTAAGGAAGAAAACAGAGCATTAGATCCTAATTTAGTCCGTTTTAGAACTAGAGAGGAATTCTGGTATAACGAGGAAGAAATAGATAAAATGATAATCAGCAAATAAAATATGTAATTAATGACTCTCACATAAGATGTAGTACTTAGAAAATTATTGTTTTTCATCAATTTAAATAAAAAAATTTATTTCATAATTAAGCATAATTATTCTTTAAAAGTGGAATATTTAGCCACTCACTTTTTTGCAATTTATCTCCAGAATGAATGTATGTCATTCATTCATAGTGAGTTTCTCTGTTGAAAATTACTATTGCTTTACCTGTAGTTTTACTAATTTTGTTCAACCTTGCAGCAGTTGGTTTTTTAAAAAACTTTAACCAACATTTTTTTATGACGGATGCTTCTTCACTGACGCTTTTTCTAACTGGTCTCGTTATTTCATTGATTTTCACAGTGGGAACATCACAAACAAAATTTTCCTCTAAGCTTCTATTAGCTTTTGTGGAAGCAGAACGCTTGCATAAAATTAGAAAGACTGTTTAATAAAAAACCCGACATTATGTCGGGTTTTTTAATGTTCTTATGTTAAGAGAGTTGTATCTGCAACTAATACAATATTGTGAAACTGGGTATCTGTTCTGACACACATATCTAATCTTAGATATTTTTCATTTTGCATAGGAAAATTAAAAGGGATAGACCAAGGCTTTAAATTTGCGGGACAGTCTTTATATTCAACGTCTCCTATAAATTTCTTTTCTACACAGTCATAAACCTTAATGATTCCCCACTTGAGGATACTCAATACCCACAACATATGCCCCATATATGTTTGGTAATTATCACAAATCAAAAGACCATATTTCTTAGTTAAGTGTTTATATACAAATGAACTAATGCCGCTCTCTTGATAATCTGGAACAACATAAGCTCCTTTTATTTGTTTACCAACTTTTACTTCCTCAGCATGGACTTCAAAATCTTTAAACGCATAACGTCCTATTAATATTTCATCTTCGATATCAAATGCTTTTAATGCTTCGTTAGCAGCTTCATATGGATCTTGAAAATCTTCAGCGACAGCACATACCCCATCCAATGCCATTTCATTAAAATGGCAATAAGATACTTCTATACAACCGCTATATTCACTCCCAGCTTGAGCCTTATATTCTTGAATTTTAAAAATAGCTGCTTCTCTAGGATTAAAGAAAAAACTAATTTCTAATGTTTCATCATAATTAAAGCAGAAAGGTCTTGTATGAAGAGGCTTATTATAATCCTCCTCAGGTAAGATATGAGGTGGGGACACAGCTATCCTTAAGTTTTTATGAGATTAATAAAGAATTCGTATTAATGATAGCATTAATTTTTTCTTCTAAAACCTTCTCATAAGAAGCTAATTCTGGATACTGTTTAGATGCTTTGATATTAAATCTTAGCCGGCTATTTCGTTCCTGAATTTCAGCAACAACTTTTACGTCTTCCCAATCTTTCTTTTGATTGATGACGTTTTTAAAAATTAAAATGTAATGATTATTTCTTTCTCTACGAGAAAGTTTACGTAATTCAAAATCTTCTTTAATTTCAGGCATAGTAAATCTCTGAACTAAGTCAGTACTATTTTTAAGCGTTTGAACAGTTCTAGTGAACATTTCGAGCCCTAAATACCTAAGAAAATTAAATTAAGTTAACTTTTATTATTAGAGGTTATAAGACAAGTATGTCACTATCAACTACGACAATTTTGGCGTACTATATATATATTAATTTATATATATATATGAATAGGTTTATAAAAAATTTATGTTAAATTTTGAATTAAAAGAGAAATGGGGGGAGACTTCTCTAATACTAGGTTTTACTCCTGTTCCAACTACTTTAATTTATGCTCAAAAAGAATTAGGTCTCTCTTCTATAGAAATTAATGTTTTACTTAACTTGTTAACACATTGGTGGAAAAAAGAAGAATTCCCATATCCCTCACAAGCAGGAATTGCTCACCGAATAGGTGTATCTACTAGAACTGTACAACGAACTCTAGCAGGGCTTGAAACAAAGGGATTTATAATTAGGAATAAAACTTCTAGAGACAGCAATAAATATAAAGGCCGAAGTATCTATGATCTATCTCCACTAGTGAAAATCCTGGAAGAAAAATCACCCGAATTAGATATAGTAAAAAAACAGAAAAAAAATAAGAAAGCGTAGGACATCGCCCACGCTCTCAATAATTAATCTCATATTAATTTGAGACCTTTTATTCTCCTGAGATTATCGATTCTTATTTGATTGAGAAACAAGAGAAGCCGCAATCTCTTTAGTTTCTTGACTATATTTATTGCTCTTTAATACAGCAGAAGCAGTAGTTTCCATTTCTTTCCCTGTCTGTTTATTTGTTTTGGTTTGAGCTAATGCAGAAGCTGATAACTTTTTTGCTATAGCTGAAGATGAAGGATCTCGCAAAATCTCTGATGCCTTAGAAGCGACTTTGCTGGAAGTTTTTTTAGCATTATTAGCCATATTTTTTATCTCATTCTGATTAATATCAATACAATTTATACTACATATAGTGTAAAATCAACAACAAATATACTATATATAGTGTTTTATAAAATTATCACTTTTAAAATGGGTCAGAAGTTATGAATCCTAATGAACAAATAGAACAGCCTAAAAACAGATTTTCTTTAGGTCAAAATGGACTATTCGCTATTGGATTAGAAATATGGAAAGAACTTTACGAACATGAAGAATGTGGGATAAATGAAATGGTTGTTTTTTTATCTCTAGCATGTGGAACTGACGCTAGTCACATTAAAAGTACTTGGAGTATTAACTCAGTTAAAAAATACATTGGGCTAACAGAGGTTCCTGCAAAAAAAGCCTTAAAGAACTTAATCGATACAGGCTTCGTAAAAGTTATAAAACCAGTATTAAAAGCTGGAGATCGCCCAGAATATGAAATCAAAAATACTACTAAAGAAGAAGGAAACTATATTTGGCTACCTAATAGCTTAATTGTTGGCGTTAAAGGTGAGTGCTCTCCTGTGAATAGATTGAAAAAAAGAAATGATAAGAGGCTTTTATATTATTTTATTCGATTATATTTTTTTCAAGATATGCGAGAAACAGGATGTATATCGGAGAAAATTATTTGGGCTAACCCATATGAAAATGAAGAAAAATTACATACATCAATAATAACAAGATTCAACCATTGCATAAATTTTCTTAAATTAAATTATCAATGGGTTTGCTCTGGTGATAGTGACTTCGGTATTTTTGGTGAATACAAAGTTGTAGGTCGTGGAAAGCACGAACGTAAAGTATGGGAAGCTGAATATTGTCCTAAATTAAATGAGCGAGGTACATGGATCATTATGCGCCCTTTATGGGATATGCAACTTATTGAACCTGTATTCTTCGTTACTGACTCACCAGATGAGGTACCAGATGATGAAAAAATCTTTATGTATGAGCTGTTCACAGAAGACCAAAAAGCTATATCAGATAAGATTCTTTCAGGTGGATATAATTTAGAAGAGTCTATGACTACTCAACTAAATCACGTTTCTAAGCGCGGAACTTCAGTATCAAAAATTGCCTTCGGATTTGTAGATTGTGACTATGCTAATGCCTCAATAAAGCCAAGATTTAGATTAAAATACAGAACAAAAAATCCCTATAGTAAAAATCGAATAAGGGATCAAAGTAAGTTTGAACGAGAGTTAATACAAAAAGCAGAAAAACAGCTTTGATTAAAAATTGAACTTTTAGTGAGTTCAAAGTTATATCAAGGCTTAAATTCAAAGTTTAATCTCAAAGTTAAATCAAAGTGTAAACAGTAATAATTAGTATGGATACTATTACGGAGAAAAAAGAATTTTTTATATCTTATCTTTATAAAACTTCCTCCTTGACTTCATATACCGCAAAAGCAGTAATCAAGGAGGAAGGTAAGCATTTGTTTAATGTGACGCTCGTAGACACTCGCTAATATTTTTGGTGATTTGAATAGACACCATTTAGTTAGTTAAAATGGCTATTTAACATAAAATTTCTTATGCGAAGCCCAGGTTAATCCTAGGCTTTTTGTTCAATCTCATCATTGGCCGCAAACATGCCTGGATTAGTGAGCTTAATATTTTCCTGACAACTTCTACAAAGCATTAAGTCTGCAAAAAGCTGTACATTCTGTCCATTTCCACAAAGCGTACATGGTTTTGAAATTTGAATAATATTGTCCAAAATTAAGATTCCTTAGAAAAGTTTTGTTCCGCATAATTAGCGGCCTTAGCTTGCATACTTCTAATTTCATCTTTAGAAGCACCATTTTTCATTAACAGCCATAAAAGCATCATGTAAGTACTACTAAAATCTTCATAGTATTTTTCAGAAAAATTATTATCTTCCTCAAAATCATCTATTCGCTTCTCTAATCGATTCACCAGATCCTCGATACGATCGGCCTGCTGCTTAACAGCAATAGATTGAAAATCATTGGTCAAAATTTTACTGAATAATTTACTGGTTCTGATTCCTTCTGAATTAGCCAATTGATCATAGAATTCGGCTACTTGTGGATCTAGTCTGACTGCATAAGTTTTGACTTTTTCGCTCATAAATTACATCTCTTATAGAAATTAGAGTTTGTACAAGATTAAATCAAGATAATTCAATAATTTAAATTAAAAGAATAAGTAAATTACGTACAAATCTATTTGTACAAAATTAATTTATTATAAAACAAAAACTTATTTAAATATAATGCTTTTTTTATGTACAACTATGAGTACATGATTTTTATTAAATTTATCAATACTTTATCTAAAAAAAGTATGGTTTTCATGTACAAGCATGTGCACAGCATAAAAAACATATAATTCAACTACTTATTCTAAAAAAAGACCATTTTTCTGTACACGTTTCTGAGACCCTAAAAAATCGCTGAAATCCTTATCCTGTAAGGCTTTGAGGGGTTTCATCGTTAGATGCGTGGTGTGTGACAAAAAAATCCCGGCATGTGCCGGATCTTGGATTGGAAAATTGGCTAAAGTGACGTAGGGCCGGTGCTTGGTTTTGCATGGAAAAAAGTATTTATTTCTTTGTTTAGAAAAACGTAAAAAATCAATTTTTTGTCCATTCATCCAGGTTAAAAATTTCAAACCAAAACTTTAATTATGAAAAGCTTCACAGAAAGCGTTCAAATGCGATTTAAGAGCCCTTACCTAAAAAGCATAGATCTCATAGCGAAAAACAGAAAACAGCTCAAAAAACGCAAATGAGAGCGAAATAAAGAGGGATTTTGACTTTAGATAGATGCATAGAGCGAGTGTCTACGAGCGAACTATCAAAATTTGCGTCTAGACCCTCTGAAAAACATTTTTTTGTCCTCTTTAGCCTAAGAAAGCGTAAGTTTCATGCAGAAATTTGCTCCTGGATCGAGCGTAGCGAATAAAAAAGTTTTATGAGCGAAGCGAATTCCGAGTTGCTTTTGCTTTTTCTTAAAGTCACGCAAGTATTCACCAAAAAATTGCCCCGACGAACTGAGCGAAAGCGAAGTTCAATAGAGTTTGAGCGAAGCGAAAACCAAGGGCAATTTTTCATTCCCTGGGCTTTTAATTATTTTTAATCTTTTAAATGCTTTTAGACATGCTGAAAGCTTTAATTTACAACACTTTTAAAGGCTATATGACACCGTTTACCTTGCAATATGACACCGTTTACCTTGCAATATGACACCGTTTACCTTGCAATATGACACCGTTTACCTTGCTTATAGCACTAAAATTAATTATTGTGTCATAGCATAATAAATAATACTGGTGCTTCATGAGAGAATTAGTTGTAAAAGACAATGCCTTAATTAATGCAAGCTATAACTTAGATTTAGTAGAACAACGTTTAATTTTATTGGCCATTGTTGAGGCAAGAGAAAGCGGGAAAGGTATTAATGCTAATGATCCCCTTGAAGTACATGCAGAAGGCTATATCAATCAATTTGGCGTACATCGCAATACGGCTTATCAAGCATTAAAAGATGCCTGTAATGATTTATTTGCAAGACAATTTAGCTATCAAAAAATAAATGAACGAGGGAATATTGAGAACTATAGATCCCGTTGGGTTAGTGAAATTGGATATGTAGATAATGAAGCAGTGGTTAAACTTATCTTTGCCCCAGCCATAGTTCCCTTAATTACACGCTTAGAAGAGCATTTCACTAAATACGAATTGCAGCAAGTTAGTAATCTCAGCAGTGCTTATGCTGTTCGCTTATATGAATTATTAATTGCTTGGAGAAGTACTGGCTCTACTCCTATTATAGAGGTAAGTGATTTCCGTCAAAGAATTGGCGTACTCGATACAGAGTACAAGCGTATGGAACGCTTTAAAACTAGTGTACTTGAGCTTGCTATTAAACAAATTAACGAACATACAGATATCACTGTGAAGTATGAGCAACACAAAAGAGGTCGATCAATTTCAGGATTCTCTTTTACTTTTAAACAGAAAAAGAAGGACAACCCACCGATAGAAAGAGATCCGAATACGTTAGATTTCTTTACAAAGATGACTGATGCACAACGCCATCTGTTTGCAAATAAACTTTCTGAACTTCCTGAAATGGGTCGTTATTCCCAGGGAACTGAAAGCTACCAACAGTTTGCTGTACGTATTGCTGAGATGCTACAAGATCCCGCTCAATTCAAAGAGCTATACCCATACCTAAAAAAAGTGGGATATATGCCATCAAATAAAAAGGACTTAGTAAATGGCTAAGTTATCACTAAGTGAAGTATCCAATCGCTTTAATGTTAGTCGCTCTACGCTATATAGGGCTATAAAAGAAGGGCGTATATCTCGAAGCGCTGATGGTCTTTTTGATATTGCAGAAGTCATTCGCTGCTTTGGAGAGCCGATCAAAAAGCATGAACAAAAACAAGAAGTGGATCAGTCTAAAGATGATGCTGATTTACGTCAGCTTGTTGATTTTATGAAAAAGGAAATTGAGTCATACAAAGATCGTGAGAAACGCTATTTAGATCAAATAGACCGCTTTCAATTGCTATTAGGGCATAAAGAGTCTGAAGAAAAAATGTCTCATGATGCACCAGTGACACATTCCAATGATGCACCATGCGACAACAATACTAAAATAAGTGAAGCTATTGATAATAATAGAGATAGCGAAATTAAAAAATCCCATGAGACATTGGTGACACGCCCTAATGAAACACCAAAACACGTACCAAATATACATTATGAGACAAAGAAAAAACGTGGCTTATTTGGCCGTGTACTGAATGCTGTTTTTGATAATGACTAAGGGAGAAAGATCATGCCGAAACTGAAAGACATTGCCCTAGGCATTATTGTGGCCCCGCTGTTGATCCCGATCATGCTGATCGCATCGTACCAAGATAAAAAGGAGCTGGATGAACGCCAAAAAGAAAAAGACCAGGCATCCTGATTATTCAACTGAGCTAATTAAAAGTGTGGAACATTGATTAAATAGTAGGCGTGGAACGTGACAAATCATTAAAAAAGCCCGATCTGGAGGATACGGGCCAATCAAAATGATATATGCCATTGATTAATAAAGACAATTATAACTCATTTCGTATAAGGTGTATTATGTTAATTTTAGAAAATCTTCACTACTATTATTTTAAAATAAGCCTTATATCCAAGCATAAAACAAGGTTGTCTAGACTTCTTTTAACAGTAAAGTTATCATAAAACTGAATTTTATTTTTTAGGTAAGTTTATGCATTCTATCCGCATTCGTTAAGACACAACTATTTGCATAGTGACACTATTTTATAATGGTGGGCTTTTGTTGTGTCTTTAAGAATATATGCGGATATATAAAGTAAAAGTATGCTTAATTTATAAGTATGCTTTTAGTGCATAGTTTCCAGTTATAACTTAATTGACTAGCTATTTGTCCACCCTGTGGATGAATAGCTTTTTTTTTGGGAGGACACTGTGATGCTAGCTTTTGTTTTCACCTAAATCCTGTTTGCTGCATAAAAAATTTCAAGAGCTAAACAGGAGTAAATAAAAATGAGTTTAATTATTAAAGCGAGAAACATACGCTTGGATTATGCTGGGCGTGATGTTTTGGATATTGATGAATTGGAAATTCACTCTTATGACCGTATTGGTCTTGTGGGTGATAACGGAGCAGGAAAGAGTAGTTTACTCAAAGTACTTAATGGCGAAATTGTTTTAGCCGAAGCGACATTACAGCGTTTTGGTGATTTTGCACATATCAGCCAACTGGGCGGAATCGAAATAGAAACGGTCGAAGACCGGGCAATGTTATCTCGCCTTGGTGTTTCCAATGTACAAAACGACACAATGAGTGGCGGAGAGGAAACTCGTGCAAAAATTGCTGCCGCATTTTCCCAACAAGTACATGGCATTCTAGCGGATGAACCAACCAGCCACCTTGATCTCAATGGAATAGATCTACTTATTGGTCAACTTAAAGCATTTGATGGAGCATTACTTGTTATCAGTCATGACCGATATTTTCTTGATATGGTTGTAGACAAGATATGGGAGTTAAAAGACGGTAAAATTACGGAATATTGGGGTGGTTACTCGGATTACTTGCGTCAAAAAGAAGAAGAGCGACAACACCAAGCCGTAGAATATGAGCTGATGATGAAGGAACGGGAGCGATTAGAATCTGCTGTGCAAGAAAAACGCCAGCAAGCTAATCGATTAGACAATAAGAAAAAAGGAGAAAAATCCAAAAACTCTACCGAAAGTGCTGGACGACTTGGGCATGCAAAAATGACTGGCACCAAGCAAAGAAAACTGTATCAGGCAGCTAAGAGTATGGAAAAGCGTTTGGCTGCATTAGAAGATATTCAAGCACCAGAGCATTTGCGTTCTATTCGTTTTCGTCAAAGTTCAGCCCTAGAACTGCACAATAAGTTCCCGATTACGGCAGATGGTCTGAGCTTAAAATTTGGTAGCCGTACTATCTTTGATGACGCTAACTTTATAATACCGCTTGGCGCTAAAGTCGCTATAACTGGATCGAATGGAACAGGGAAAACGTCCTTGTTAAAAATGATATCAGAACGTGCTGATGGATTAACCATATCTCCAAAAGCTGAAATTGGCTACTTTACACAAACAGGATATAAATTTAACACGCATAAATCTGTGCTCTCCTTTATGCAGGAAGAGTGCGAGTACACAGTTGCGGAAATTCGTGCAGTATTGGCTTCAATGGGGATCGGAGCGAATGATATTCAAAAAAACTTATCCGACTTATCGGGAGGTGAAATCATCAAACTGCTTTTATCCAAAATGCTTTTAGGAAAATATAATATTTTGCTTATGGATGAACCAGGAAACTATCTTGACCTAAAAAGTATTGCCGCATTAGAAACAATGATGAAGTCCTATGCAGGAACTATTATCTTCGTATCTCATGACAAGCAATTGGTCGATAATATTGCTGACATTATCTACGAGATCAAAGACCACAAAATCATCAAGACTTTTGAGAGAGATTGTTAATGATAGCCAATCTAATCCGAACATTAATTATTGAACTCTTTAAAGGAAATTAAAAATGACAATTCAAGATATTCAATCACTTGCTGAAGCACACGGCTTGTTGCTTACGGACAAAATGAATTTCAATGAAATGGGCATTGATTTTAAGGTCGTTTTTGCTCTTGATACAAAGGGGCAACAATGGTTGCTGCGTATTCCTCGTCGTGATGGCATGAGGGAACAAATCAAGAAAGAAAAACGCATTTTAGAATTGGTAAAAAAACATCTTTCTGTAGAGGTTCCTGATTGGAGAATTTCATCTACAGAATTAGTGGCTTATCCCATACTTAAAGATAATCCTGTTTTAAATTTGGATGCTGAAACCTATGAAATAATTTGGAATATGGACAAAGATAGCCCGAAATACATAACATCTTTGGCAAAAACCTTATTTGAAATCCATAGTATTCCTGAAAAAGAAGTTCGGGAAAATGATTTGAAAATTATGAAACCTTCAGATTTAAGACCTGAAATAGCAAACAATTTGCAGTTAGTAAAATCTGAAATTGGTATAAGTGAGCAATTGGAAACCCGCTACAGAAAATGGTTGGATAATGATGTTCTATGGGCAGATTTCACCCAATTTATACATGGCGATTTATATGCTGGGCATGTACTAGCTTCAAAGGATGGAGCTGTTTCAGGCGTTATTGATTGGTCAACAGCCCATATAGATGACCCAGCGATTGATTTTGCTGGGCATGTAACTTTGTTTGGAGAAGAAAGCCTCAAAACTCTAATCATCGAGTATGAAAAACTAGGGGGTAAAGTTTGGAATAAACTATATGAACAGACTTTAGAAAGAGCAGCGGCCTCTCCTTTGATGTATGGTTTATTTGCCTTAGAAACTCAAAATGAAAGCCTTATCGTTGGAGCAAAAGCTCAGTTGGGAGTTATATAATTTAAAAATATGATTGCTGAGAACTGCCTTGTTTTGAAACTTGGTTGGCTTTAATTAGTTTTTAGTATTCTTTATAGAAAATGCCTCGATCAAGGGGCATTTCTAACAATCATTTAACATAAAATTTCTTATGTGAAGTAACCTGAATGCAGCGGTGCCCCATTGGGGGCGCGTTGAGATAAGCCTCTTTTAGATAACTTTAGCAACTCGATAGACAGTTGCAACTCCACAATTCACTGCTTTGGCAATTTCTTCCTTAGTCATATTGCCAACTACTAGCAATTCTTTTATTCGTTTATGTTTAGCCTCATTTGCCTTCTTGCCTGTTGGTTTGTAACCCGAACGTGCCAGGCCCTGCTTAATACGTTCTATACGTTTCTCATTGTCTAGGCGGGCCATTGTTGCCAGAAGATCAATCAACATATTGTTGATGAGTTCCAAGATTGAATGAGTAATGCTGTCACTGGTTTGAATCATTTGGTAGGTAGTAGGAAGATCTGCTACGACTAAACGAAGTCCCTTCTCCTGGATCCTGCGCTTCAGCTCTTGAAAATCTCGTTGGGTTAGGCGTGATAAGCGGTCAATACTTTCAACTAACAATGTGTCACCTTGATTTGCTTCTGACAGTAGCTTATTCAATTCAGGTCGGTCTAACTTCGTACCACTATAGTTTTCCACGTACACAATGGTTTCACCCAAATTCAAGTTTTGGTTTAGATCCTGAAGAATCTGCAAAGCCCTTTCTGCATCTTGATCTTTAGTTGAAGCTCGTAGATAAATACGTGTATTCATTTCTATCATTTAATCTTAATTCTATTAGATTAATGATAATACTATCATTTAATTATTGCATTAAGTCTAATGATAGATATTGTATGCGATTTGGCTCGCTATCATTCAGGTATAGTCTTTTGATAGAAAAAGTATAACTAAAAGCCATGCCTTGGGAATTCGTATAACGTGTATTATGTTAATTTTAGAAGATCTATACAATTCTGTACTTTTTCACAATCATAGAAAAAGCAAATAAAATACTTATCCAAAATAAATAATCAATAAAAAAATTGAGAAAAACAAATTGATCCATGCCGATGAAAATAAATAAAGGATTGATACTTATACTTCCGACTGGAGAGGTTTCACCATCTATAAGGAACTGGAGAGGAAATCCCCCAGCTATGACTTTAACTTTTTCAAGCTTATCTACAACTATGCGAGCAACTAATATATTTTTTTGATAAAGCAAAGATACGTAAGTCAAAATAATCGCTAAAAAATTAAAATATAATATTTTTTTCATAACTATTCTTTATCTTTTAAGTTAATTAAAAACAGCCAATAACATAAGCCAGGAAATAGAGCCAGAAAGCTAGCCCATGTATTGGTATACATCTTCCACCAATCTTCAGCAATCTTTCCAGTATGCCCCCATCCTAAAAGAATAAAAAATGGAGTAGCAATAATTAGAGAGGTAATACAGATGGTTAATAAATTAAGTCTGTTATAACGATTTAAAAGAATTGAGAATATGTAGCTAAAAGGCACAGTCAAAATACAATAAGCCAAGTAAATAAGACCGTGTCCTACAAGAACTACGAAAATCGAGTATAGGCTGTATTCGTGATTCACTGCGATAAACAGGACTGTTGTTAAAAAAAGTAAAGGTAAAGGAGCAAGTAAGAGTGCTTTTACTATTTGTTCATTTGAGTATTTCACTAATTTAATTCTCTTATCTACTCAATAAATAATAATACTATAACGATTTTATTGGAGGTTTTTTGATTCTATTTAACATAATGGTGGTTATACGAATTGAACGTAAGCGTCCGCTGAACCCCATGCCTATTTTTTAATTCGGTTCTCTGTACACGACAAATTTCACAGAACCCTTATCCTATCAGGATTCTGCTTTCTTAAAATTGCCAAAATTTCCTTAAACTCTTCTTTTTTCCCAAAACCAATTAAACGCTGAATCGCCATTTGAACATAGTCTAAACCATAGCGAAATAAACTCATTGAGAGTCGTCCATGCTTCTTTATTTTTATCGCTTTTTTTTGATTATGTTGCCATTCACCCGTTAAGTAACACCAACAGAAGCTTATAGCTAACACCGCAATCAATTTTTTCACTCGTCTAGGGTCTGTCAAGCGCGTATTTTCAAGATTAAACCCGCGTCCTTTGAGACAACTGAATAAGGTTTCAATTTCCCAGCGTAATGCATAATCCTGAATAGCATTGGCATTAAACTGAGGAGAAACGACGAGTAAAAGCTCTCCATTTTCTAACTGTAGTGCACTTATATATAGTTTCACCCGACCAACCAAAATCCGTCGTTTACGACATTCAATTTGACCAACTTTAAGATGGCGAAATAAATCACTAATTTTATGATTCTTTCCTAAATGATTGGTGACAATGAAGTTTTTTTAACACGAATGCAGAAGTTGATGTCTTGTTCAATTAACCATGTAAACCACTGCTCACCGATAAACTCTCTGTCTGCGAACACATTCACAATACGGTCTTTACCAAAAATGGCTATAAAGCGTTGAATCAAAGCAATACGCTCTTTCGTATCTGAATTTCCACGTTTATTAAGCAATGTCCAAAGGATAGGTATCGCTATTCCACGATAAACGATTGCGAGCATCAGGATATTAATATTTCGTTTTCCCCATTTCCAATTGGTTCTATCTAAAGTCAGTTGCACTTGGTCGAATGAAAACATATTGAAAATCAACTGAGAAATTTGACGATAATCAAAATACTGACCTGCAAAGAAGCGCTGCATACGTCGATAAAATGATTGTGGTAAACACTTGATGGGCAAGGCTTTAGATGCAGAAGAAAGATTACATGTTTGCTTTAAAATAATCACAAGCATGATGAGCGCAAAGCACTTTAAATGTGACTTGTTCCATTTTAGAGATTTGTTTAAGATAAGATATAACTCATTGAGATGTGTCATAGTATTCGTCGTTAGAAAACAATTATTGTGACATTATTTCAATGAGTTATCTATTTTTGTCGTGTACAGAGAATTCGGTTCAGGTTTCCAGCGGTGTGGTAGCAATTCTTCAATCTGAGTCACTTTATGTGTCGGCAACCTTTTCAGCACATCACTTAAATAGGCATTTAATCCTGAGAACTAAGAATTATCATTTAAAAATACCACAAAGTAGTATAAAATAAACTACTACAAGGTAGTATGAATGCAATCAATGTATACAATATGTGAGACTCCATTATTTACTAAATACTGTCTTGTTTATTGGACTCAGGAAGAATATGAGGAATTCAAAACATTCTTAGCATTAAATCCTGAAGCAGGAGATGTAGAGCCTAATGCAGGTGGTATTCGTAAGATTAGATGGACTAGCGGTGGTAGAGGTAAAAGTGGTGGTGTCAGAGTCATCTACTTTAATCGTTTAGCAAATGGAGAGATTTGGTTATTAACCTTGTACAGTAAAAAGCAAACTGTACAGCTTAGTAAGAAGACTCTTCAAGCATTAGTGGAGAAACTAAATGACTCGTTTAATGACTGAAAAAGAACTTGAGGCTTTTGAAGCAACTAGGGATATTGAAGCTGAAATATTACAAGGCATCGACGATATGCTTACTAGTAATGCAGCGAAAAGAACCGTAATCACTGAGACAGATGTAGCGTTAGCTCGTAGAAAGGCTCAACTAACACAAGATCAGTTTGCTAAGATTCTTGGCGTATCAAGACGTACTCTTGAATCATGGGAACAAGGTGCGAGAAGACCATCAGGAGCAGCAACATCCCTTATTCGATTATTTATTGTTGATCCAAAATTTGTAAAAGAGAGTCTGGCTTAATTTAGACAGCTCTCTACTATATTTATTTAAGGTTTTTTATGAAGCACTTAGGATTTGTGGGAAAAAGTACTGAATATTTAGGGTATACCCATATTGAAATTATCAATAGCTCATTACGCTTATCTTTCAATATTCCATCAACAAAAGATCTAGAAGAAACCTTTAAAAAGATAGTCGAAAATAACTATGATTTACTCATGGAAACATCAGCAGAAATCGAGTTCGAATTAGAAAGTGAAACGCTAGCAAAGATAGAAACCATCATAAAAGAAAAAGGGATTGAACTTGATGAGTTTGTTCAAAATGCGCTGATTAAACTTATCAACCAAAATGAATTGGCTAAGACTGATTAGACCTTAAATGCAGACAATAAAAAACCCCAGCATCCTGCCGGGGTTTCTCATATTGGGTTGCTAGGTATGACTCCTGTCTTACCTCACGCTCCTGGTGCGATCTTTCTTATTCTTGTTGTTTGGAACTTCCTGTTCCTGATGAGTTCATCATAGGAAAATTCCACTGTTCCTGGTAGCCGCAAAGAGCCGAGATTGTTGTGCGCCAGGGCGTACAAAATAGCCTAAATTTTATCCACAGCCATTGGGGATAGTTTCGGATCCTGAAAGCCGATGAAATGGGCACTGATTGCCAAATTGATCGTTTTTTAATCAAATTTACTGGCAAAATATTACAGATCTGCTTAAAAACTCACCAACTTATTACAAAAGCCGATTTTTTGCTTTTTCTTAGTCATGGCTAAATTTTCAAGTGATTGATATTTATATTAATATACAAGTGTTGTTATTCCCAAGTAGAAATGTCCTACCTAATAACCAAATAGAAATGTCCTATATGGACATTTCCAAGTCAAGCACAGGATTTAGATTTCGTTGTTCAATCGCTGTTTTCTGTGCACGTCTGCTTGGCATCTTTTGAGAACGATTACGTTTGTTTTGCTGTTCCAGTTCTTCATGCTGTTGTTGGATATGATTCAGAACAGCACTCAACCGTTTATTCTCAACAATCTCTCGCTGATTCAGCTGACTTAATTTATCGAAGAGGCTGTAATTGATCTTTCGGCCATCATGCATGAGGGCTACAGTACCATCCGGGTATTCCAGGAACTCAAGATACTTACCGATCAACCTTTGATTTTCTTCGGTGTTTTCCAGGAGATATACGCATTTATCATAAGTAATCGTCAGGCTATTGGTGACTCTGCGGGGTTCACGCCAAGTAAAAATATCATCTAATTCTTCGGCTGTTTCAGTGATAGGCCGATGTAGATTCTTAGGATTAAAAGCCATCTTGGCGAACTTCTGATTGAACTGCTCAATGAAGCAGGGTAGCCAGGCATTAGCTTGCTCAATCGAACAGATGCCTTCCAAGCGCATTTCTTTGATCAGACGGTCCTGAAGCGTTCTATTCGCCCGTTCTACACGGCCTTTGGCCTGTGGTGAATTGGCGAAGATGATATCGATATTGAGGGTGCTGAGTACACGTCCAAACTGGGTAATCTTGGTGTCTTTCTTGCTGCTTTGATTCACTCTAAAGACTGAATGTTTGTCGCTGTAAAACGCTAAAGGCTTACCGTGCTGTTCGACATATAAACGTGTTGAAATCATATAGTCAAAGGTTGATTCTGATTCACAGAAGCGTAAATGCTGCAATTTTCCTGTCGCATCATCGATAAACACCAGCAAACAGCACTTAGCAGCGCGTCCTTCAAACCAGTCATGGTGTGAGCCATCAATTTGGATCAGTTCACCAAAGCAATCCCGGTTGTAACGAGGCTGATACGGGCGTTTCAGGCGCTTGGCGCGAGGAATCCACAGATCTGCTGCAATCATCCAGGAACGCAGTGTTTCAACTGAAATATCAAAGCCATGAACGGTGGTGAGCTTTTCATGCGCTAAAGTGGGTCCGAAACCATGGAATTGTTCAGCGACCAGATTGAGGCACTTGAGTCTGAGCTCTTCAGGAAGCCTGGAATTGCTGATTTGGCCACGTGCAGCATGGGCTAATGCAGTTGGACCTTGAGTTTTGTATTTTTGCAATAAACGTCTGATCTGACGTTCTGAAATATGAAGTAGCTGAGCAGCCTGGGGCTGGGTTATGCGTTGATCACAGATTTCTTGCAAGACCGACAATCGTTTAAGTTCTTTATCCGACATAGACACCAACATATCAAACCGTCCGCTAAGAAAATTGCAACAGCGCATATTCTAAAAGCGGACATTTTTACTTTGGAGAAACCGGACATTTCTATTTTGGAGTTACAAGTGTACTTCGTATAATATCCATTATGTTAAATGGAAGGAAGCAAAATAAGTTAACATTTTGCTTCCGGCCACATTAAGCTAGAGTTTTATTTAAATAAAGCTATTTAGTAATCATTAAATTAATTAAAATCTAAATCTAACACCAGCTCCATATAACCAACCTTTCTCAGAGTTTGATTCTATTTGCCACGACGTTTCATCATTACCTTTTGAATACTCATAGGCAATGTCGATATAAGGCATGATCTTTTTACTGATTTCATAGCGAGTTTCAAACCCTGCGGTTGCACTGCTTAAACCAGTTTTTTTCGCATATTTAGAGTCATCACTAAAGATAGCATCCAACTCTAAATAAGGTTGAATAATCAACTTTTGCGTAATCAGAAAATCACGTTCCGTTTCTAGGCTAAAGCCCGCATAATTGTCTTCTCCCGCATAGAGATAAGCATCAGTTTCAAAGAAATATGGCGCCATACCATGTAAGCCAATCACCGCATCAACATTTTCTTCGGTGTCTTTGCGATGATCATTGAGTTCAACTTTTTCACTACGATAACGTGCACCAATCTGTGCATCCCAAAAGTCTGAAATCATACGGCTATATAAAAGTTTGGCATCATAATGTGCATCATGCGATTCTTCTTTATCGGCATGAATTTTAATAAAAAGCTTATTTTCATCTGTGCCAATACGGGTTTCAAACTCTGACTTTAAATCACCTGTGCCATCTTCATTGACAAGCCACTTATTGTCCACTGTCGTAATCGCATAAATTTGCGCACCGTGTTCTGAGCGATGATCATAATGCGAACTCTGCTGAGCATTCGCATCTGGTACATGATGTAAATGATTAACCGTAGATGTTGCCTGATGTTGTGCCTGATTCATTTGGCTATGGTTCATTTGAGAGCGATCCATTTGCATCGGCTGATTTTGACTAGAAGATGTAGCAACTGTCATTTTTTCAGGCGCACTATGATCTTCACCATTATGTGCCAAACTCACTGCACTGACCATCAACAAAGAGCTTGCTAAAACAGTTTTAGAAAAAAGATTAATGGTGCGCATGTTGATCTCCTTTCTGTACTTTTTGATCTTGCTGTTTCTCTGTTGATTTGTGATGCATTGGCTGATGACCTGCATGTTGATGGTTCATCGGTGCTGAATGTGCAGCATGATTCATTTTCCCCATCATCTGCATGTGTTGTGCATGCTCTTGTGGAGAATGCTGTGAATGATCCATCTCAGACATCGCTTGATGATTCATTGATGGTACATTTTTTCCATCAGTCTGAGCAGTTGAATGATGCCCTTCGTGCGCCAAACTTAAGCTTGTTAAACTCAATACCGCAACAGAAAAAAACGCTTTAAATACAAAATTAGTGATGTGCATGTCCAGCTCCTTTTTGCTCAGTTACTTGGTGAGTTTGAGTCGAATTTGTACCTTGAATTGGCGTTGTAGACACTTGTTCATCGCTAACATTTGCCACGATCAACTTGTTCATCATTCCTGCACTCATGTGATACAACAAATGACAATGGATTGCCCATTCGCCCAACTCATCCGCAGTTAATAAAGCAGTGACTGTTTTACCCGGTGGTACAATCAATGTGTGTTTATTCGGCATATCTACCGACTCTTGACCATTCTCCAACTGCATAAACATGCCATGTAAATGCATGGGGTGCGCCATCATACTGTCATTAATAAATTTGATACGGATACGCTCGCCATACTTCACTTTTAATGGCTCAGCATCGCTGAATTTTTTACCGTTAATCGTCCAAATATAACGCTCCATAGTACCGCCCAAACGCACTACTAATTCACTGCTAGCTTCACGAGTATCTTTTTGCGGTTCTAAAGATTTTAAATCACTATATTGCAAGGCTTTATTGCCCGCAGGTGTAGATGCATTTGCCCAACCATAAACCACTTGATCATTTTCTTGTGGTTTTGCTGTGCCATGCTGTGAATGATCCATTTTCGAGTGATCCATGCCTTGCATATCGCCATGGTTCATTTTTGAATGATCCATTTTCGAGTGATCCATGCCTTGCATATCGCCATGGTTCATTTTTGAATGATCCATTTTCGAGTGATCCATGCCTTGCATATTGCCGTGGTTCATTTTCGAATGATCCATTCCTGCATGATCACCACCACCATGTCCCATATCTTCCATGGTCAAAAGTGAGCGTGGACGTGGTGCAGGCATATGAATGCCATGTGTCATAGGATTTAGTTCATTGTGCAGTGTACCAATCGCATAGCCTGAACGGTCAATTGACTCAGCTTCAATTTGATAATGTCCGCCTTTTGGCTCCACAATCACATCATAAGTTTCAGCTGTGCCAATACGAAACTCATCCACAGCAACAGGTTTTACAGGCTGACCATCAGCACTGACCACAGTCATTTTCAAGTTAGGAATACGGACATCGTAGAAAGACATCGCAGATGCATTCACAAAACGTAGGCGAATTTTTTCATTCGGTTTAAACATTCCTGTCCAATTTTGTTCAGGTGTTTTGCCATTAATGAGGAAGGTATAACCTGTAACATCCGACATGTCGGTTTTTAGCATACGCATCTGATTCCACATTTTGCGGTCAGACCATGTCGCTTTTATGCCATCACGTTTAACCTGCTTCCAAACATCACCCAAGGTTTCACGCTGATCTTGATAATATTCAGCTGAAATTTTAAGATCTTTCTGAATTTGATCACTGGTTTTTTCATGAAAATCTGACAACATCACCACATAGTCACGTTCAGCTTTTTCATGTGCTGCCAATGGTGTTTTACCTTTTGGATAAATCACAAAAGAACCATATAAGCCGTCCTGTTCCTGTCCTTTAGAATGAGCGTGATACCAATAAGTCCCGCTTTGGCGAATCTTGAATTTATAAACATACTCGCTTTGAGGCTTAATACCGTTAAAACCATTAAATCCCGGTACACCATCCATAATGCCCGGCAACAACAGTCCGTGCCAATGAATAGAAGAATCTTGGTTTTTTAAATTATTTTTCACGCGAATGATGGCTTCATCACCCTCTTCAAACTCAAGCAAAGGCGCAGGAAATTGACCATTTACGGTAATGCGCTTTACAGGCTTTCCAGTTGGGCTGACCACTGCTTCATCAATAACAAGCTGATATTCACGCACTTCGGCAAAAACCAAAGGCGACGATGCAAAACAAATACCTGCTAATAGGTACGAACTAATTTTATGAGACATAACTTAACCTTAATTTTTGAAAAATAAATAAATTTTAAAAAAAATGGTTAAGTTTTAGGAGGACGTGAAATTTCTTGCCAATACCCATTTAGATATTGGTTGGGGTAATAAAAATTAGGCTGATCTATAGAATAGAAGGTATCTAGGGGATCTAGCGAGCTTTGCAAAGAATGAAGACATGAGATCTGTGTCTGGCAGGATAAGCTAGAACATTCCTGACACTTTTTGTGATCTATATTCTGATTAAGAGCTAAATGATTATGGCAATCGGTATTCGTCTGTACTTCGTGATTAATACCATGTTGAGTGACTTGCTGTGCTTGATCTAAACAATGATCTTGGCTCATTTCAGTTTGCATATTGATATGCATTATCTTTACTGATGCAACAGACACACTACTCCATCCTATGGCAAAAACCATAAGAAAACAAAACCAAAGTTTTTTGGAGAGATGAGTCAACACGAATGCTATCTAGGAATAGAATTTAATCCAAAATATCTTAACGGAATTTCAAATATTTACAACCCAATATAATTTAGTAGTTTCTCTAAAATTAACATAATACACGTTATGCGAAATTAGAAAAATGAGTTTATTGCACTGATATTTATCTGTTTTTTAAATTTTAGACCTGGGTTGGTGCCCAGGTTTTTTTATTGCGTATAACAGCCATGATGTTAAATAGTTCTCTTTTTAGATAAATATTCATGTTTTCAATACATGCTAATTAGAGATTTTGAACTCAAGCAATTCTATAAAATTTTAACTTATGTGTACCTCTACTTTTAACTTCGGTTATTTATGGGAGGATTACCGGTGGCCTAACTTAAATAAAAAGTCTCCGACAAACCCGGTACGGTTCACTATCTATTGTTATTCTTACCTGAAATTGATGTGAGCTTATAGAGACAAGGTAAATTTGCAAAAGTGCCGGCTATTCAGTGTTCATTGAATGTTTAATTTAATTTATTAAGCTTGACCTTGGAGTGGCTCTAAGCCTTATACTTGGTACAAATTTTTCGATTGTTATGATGATGCGTTCTACTACATGGATTACAGTCTTGGTTGGATTGTTCATGTTCCAAAGCTTTTGGAATGTGGCGGCGGCCTTTTGTGTCCATGAACAACAGCCTCAATCACAGCAGAGTTATCATTTTGGTCATCACCAAAATACCTTGTGTGCCAGCGATAGTCGTCAACACGATCATAATGGACAGTCAGAAAACATAAAAACATTCAGTAGCGATTTAGAAATCGGTGAAGATCATCAAGATCATCTACCATCGATGACGCATTTGATTGTACAAAATGAAAAAGTAGATGTGTTTCATCCAAGCTCTGAAGTTAAAGTGAATCCACAATTTCATTGGAAAAACAGCTATCAGGCTCCTGACCTGTTTCAACAAAGCCCACCTCCCGAATTTTCCCCGCTCATGGTGGGGTAGCCTAAAACATTCCCACCACTTTTATTATTTAAATAAGTGGGAAAAATCATGTCTTCACAATCAATTATACTCTTGCGTCATAGCTTGGTTGCTTGTATATGTGCAGCGGCTATGCAATATAGCTATGCTGAAAACGTTACCAGCTTTGAATCCGCTTTAGCAAAAGTACAAAGTTACCAGACTCAAGACAAGCTGTGGCAACAAGTTCAGCAAATATCTGAATTGAATATTCAGCAAAGTCGGTTATGGCAGAATCCAAGTATAAGTTTAGAACAGTCTGGCTTTGGCTCAGGTCAAGAACAGGAATTCAATGTTGGCGTTAGTCAACCTCTAGATCTATTTGGTCAGCGTAAGCTGAACCGGGTGATTGCCAATACCTCGAATCAACAAATCCAATTGCAACAGCAATTATGGAAGGCACAAAGCCAACTGATTGTTAAATTTGCATGGTCGCAATTTGCACTTGCTGAGGTTGAGCAGTCTGCTTATTCAGTACAGTTAAAAACAAGTAAAGCCAATCTGGACAGTGCCCAGAAACGCTATCAGGCAGGCAGTATTGCCCTGGTTGATTTTGAGCGTACCCAAATTGAAGCGCTAGAAATCCAACGACTTTATCAGCAAGCGATGCTGAATAAACAAGCTGCCGGTCGTCAGCTGTCTAATTTGTGGGGGGGAGAAACATCTTCACATCTTCAATTGAATAAAACCGCTATCCCTTGGCCAGAGCAAAGTCTCCAAACTGTGCAACGGTATATTGCTGAAGGGTGGCTAGAAAAATTCTATGCCTTGAACATTCAGCAATCGGATCATCAAATTGAAAATTTAAGAATTCAGGCACGTCCCAATCCGACTTTAAATGTAGGCATGAAACGTAGCAAAACCCCTAATGAAAGCAACGATACGACTTTGGCAATCGGCGTGGCTATTCCACTGAATATTTTCAACCGCCAGCAATATGCGATCCCGATGGTCCAGCAACAGCAAATATTGCTGAACCAACAGCAGCAGCGTGAGCTGAAGCAACAAATACTCAATATTGCCAACAGCATGCATCAGCTCAAAGGTTTACGTAGCCAGTTCGATGCCACAACAGCACAAGTTACTTTGGCGACCAAAGTTCAGAGCCGTACTTTACAAGGGTTTCAGGCAGGGAAACTGTCCATTACCGACGTTCAACAAGCAACCACCCAACTGCAGAATCTTCGATTGGGTCAATTACAAATTCTACGTCAAGCTTGGCAAACTGCCCTCGCAGCTGAGGCACTCAGTATTGGCACAAGTTATGAAGAAATTAGCCGTTCGGATGCCTATACACAACTGAATAAAAAGGCAGTCGAAGCATCGCAAAATTTAATCAATGGGGGAGCACGATAAAATGAACGCCAAGCAAAACGGAAAAATATCCCAGTCTCTCATGATTGCAATTTTGATTCTGATTACGGTCTTGGTCAGTCTGGTTATTTGGTTAAGTTCAAAAAAAACTGAATCTGAGGGGCATGGTCATGATGAGGGAAATGCCGAACATTCTGATGAAGATAGTTCTGAAGAAGGACATGCTGAAGAAGGCGAAATACAACTGACCAGCCAACAAATGGTTGAACAAGGTTTAAAAGTTGCTGTTGCATCCACAGGATTGGTTGAAAAGCTGACAACCCTGCCAGGTAAATTGGTGGTGAATACCGATCAACAAGCGCATATATCGCCTAATTTTAGTGGTCATGTCGAGCAGGTCAATGTGGCTTTAGGACAGAGCGTGCAAAAAGGACAAACGCTGGCTGTACTAATCGTGCCTGAACTGATCGACCAACAGGCAAATCTGCGTATGGCACAGGTGAATCTGGATTTGGCCCGTAAAGATTACCAGCGCGAACAGCAACTCTGGTCACAGGGGATTTCTGCCAAACAGGATTACCAGCGTGCCGAAAATGCCTACCGTCAAGCGCAGATTACTGTCCAGTCCTCACAAGCACGTTTAAATGCATTAGGTGCAAGTGGCAATAACAATGGGCGTTTTCTGATTAAAGCACCGATCTCTGGGGTGATCAGTCAAAAAGATATTGTGGTCGGTGAAAATGTGCAACTGGCTAATCAGCTCTTTGTCATTGAACAGCTGAAAGATTTATGGCTTGAGTTTAATTTGCCGAATCAATTCTCAGGTCAACTGCAAGCCGGGCAAAAAATTGACTTTAAAGTGAATGATTCAGATCAAATCTATAAAGCTACTGTACAAAGCTTAACCTCTCAGGCAGATGTACAAACAGGGCGTCTGGTGGTGCGCGCAAAACTCGATGCGCAAGCTACTGAGTTGCGTTCTAATGTGCTAGTGAGAGTGTTGATTCCGGAAGCTACAGCAAAATCAGCCCTTCGGATTCAAAAGTCTGCGCTGCAAAGTATTGAAGGTGAAGACAGTATTTTCATCGTAGATTCAGAACAAAAAGGTCAAGTCCACTTAAAAGCACAGAAAGTGCAATTGGGGCAGGCTTCAAGTGATGGACAATGGCTTGAAGTGATTTCTGGGCTGACTGAAGGGCAGAAGTATATCGCTCAAGGCAGTTTCTTGTTGAAATCTGAATTAGAAAAAGACGAGGCAGGCCATGAACATTAATTCTGATCTGCCAAAACCAGAAGGTTTATTCGAACGAATCATTCAGTTTTCCATACAAAATGCGATTTGGGTGTTGCTCTTTGTCTGTACCTGGATTGCGGTCGGGGTGTATAGCTATCAGAAACTCCCGATTGATGCTGTACCCGATATTACCAATACCCAAGTCCAGATTAATACTCAAGCCAAGGGTTTTACTGCGCTTGAAGTCGAACAGCGGATTACCTATCCCATTGAAAATGCCATGGCTGGCATTCCGGATCTGGAGCTTACCCGTTCCATATCCCGTTATGGACTCTCTCAAGTCACCATTGTCTTTAAAGATGGGACTGATATTTATTGGGCCCGTCAGCAGATTAACCAACGGATACAGGAGGCGCAATCTGAGTTGCCTGCACAAATCGCACCGACGATGTCCCCCGTTTCTACGGGTCTCGGTGAGATTTATCAATGGGTACTGAAGGCAGATCCGAATGCGAAAAAGCCGGATGGAACTGCATACACGCCGATGGATTTGCGTGAGATTCAGGACTGGATTGTGCGTCCTCAACTGCAACGTGTTAAGGGAGTTGCAGAGGTCAACAGTATTGGTGGTTTTGAAAAAACCTATGTGGTCTCTCCCGATTTAAACCGGATGCAGCAACTGAATATCTCATTAGAACAACTGCAACAGGCTTTAGCGCAAAATAATGAGAACCGAGGTGCAGGTTATATTGAAGACAATGGTCAGCAACTGACGGTACGTGTACCGGGTACATTCAATGGGCTTTCTGATATTGAGAACACCATGCTGGGTAGCCCAAATGGCAGCCCAATTCGGGTTGGTGATATTGCGCAAGTCTCTATTGGGCATGATTTAAGAACCGGTGGGGCAACCTATAACGGCAAAGAAACCGTTTTAGGGATTGCCATGATGGCGATGGGTGGAAATAGCCGGACTGTTTCTAAAGCTGTGGATGCCAAGCTTCAAGATATTCAGAATAGTTTGCCTAAAGGGGTAGTGATTGAAACGGTGTACGACCGTACTACCTTGGTTGAGAAGGCGATTAAAACCGTTCAGAAAAACTTGGTAGAGGGAGCAATCCTGGTCATCATCATTCTGTTCCTGTTTTTAGGGAATATCCGTGCTGCCTTGATTACTGCCTGTGTCATTCCACTCTCTATGCTGTTTACCTTAACCGGGATGGCACAGAAAAATATCAGTGCCAATCTGATGAGTTTAGGTGCACTCGATTTCGGCATCATTGTCGATGGTGCTGTGGTGATTGTCGAAAACTGTATCCGGCGTTTAGCCCATACACAGCAACTGTTAAAACGACCTCTCACACAAAGTGAACGCTTTAAGGAAGTTTTTCTGGCTGCCCGCCAAGCACGTCGTCCTCTTATTTTTGGTCAGCTTATTATTTTGGTGGTGTATTTGCCGATTTTTGCTTTAAGTGGTGTAGAAGCAAAACTATTTCATCCGATGGCTTTAACCGTTGTTCTCGCACTGGTGGCAGCTATTATTTTATCGATCACCTTTGTGCCCGCTGCAGTTGCTTTATGGGTTAAAGGGGAGATCAAAGAAACGGAAAGCCGTTGGATGATCTGGCTCAAAACCCGATATCAACAGATATTGGATGGAGCCTATCATTACAAAGCGGTGGTTTTAACTTTTGCCATTTGTCTCTTGGTCATTACGGGTCTGCTCAGCACGAAGATTGGCAGTGAGTTTGCACCCCAGCTGAGTGAAGGTGATTTTGCGGTACAGCAATTACGTTCTCCAAGCACAGGCTTGGAAGAGTCTTTACGTATTCAGGAAAATACCGAAAAGCTTTTACTGAAAAACTTTCCCGAAATTAAAGCTATATTTGCCCGTACCGGGACTGCTGAAGTGGCGACAGATGTGATGCCACCGAATATTTCCGATGGTTATATCATGCTGAAACCACGTGAGGAATGGCCAGATTCAAAAGAAAGCCTAGATGCACTTCGAACCCGAATGGAAGCTTATCTTGCGACAATTCCCGGCAATAACAGTGAGTTTTCTCAGCCTATTGAGCTACGTTTTAATGAACTGATTTCAGGTATACGCAGTGATGTGGGGGTGAAGGTTTTTGGTGATGACATGCAGGTTTTGAATACTGAGGCTGCAAAAATCGCGAAAATCATTCAGCAAGTCGCAGGTAGCAGTGCGGTGAAAGTTGAACAAACTTCGGGTCTGCCTTTACTCAATGTAGAGATTGATAAAGCTTTAGCTGCCCAGTATGGCTTGAGTGTGAAATCTATTCAGGATGTGGTGGCTGCAAGTATTGGTGGACAAAGCGTGGGAGAGATTTTAGAAGGCGATCGTCGTTTTGATTTTGTTATCCGTCTTGGAGAGCAAGACCGTAGTGTCGCATCTGTTTCCCAGTTACCTATTCAGCTTCCAAATGGTGGCAGTATTTTATTGTCGGATGTCGCGCAAGTCTCGACCATTGAAGGAATCAACCAAGTCAGTCGAGAAAATGGTAAACGCCGAGTTGTGGTTACAACGAATGTTGAAGGGCGTGATTTAGGGTCTTTTGTTTCTGATGTACAGACACAGCTCAAAGCATACACTTTGCCAAGTGGTTATTGGATAGAATATGGCGGTCAGTTTGAAAATTTGGCTTCAGCCAAAGCACGGATGCAAATCGTGATTCCACTGGCTTTAATCACTATCTTTATTTTACTGATGGCGGTCTTTCACAATGTCAAAGAAAGTCTATTGGTCTTTACCGGGGTACCCTTTGCCTTGACCGGTGGTGTGCTGTTCCTTTGGCTAAGGGATATTCCATTATCGATGTCAGCTGGAATTGGCTTTATTGCCTTATCTGGTGTTGCAGTCCTCAATGGACTGGTAATGCTGACCTTTATTAAGGAATTAAGGGACAAATATCCAGTGCATAAAGCCGTGTGGCAAGGGGCTATTTTGCGCTTAAGACCAGTGTTGATGACAGCTTGTGTGGCTTCACTGGGTTTTGTACCAATGGCGCTGGCAACCGGAACAGGGGCTGAGGTTCAACGGCCACTGGCAACCGTAGTGATTGGCGGGATTATCTCTTCAACATTACTAACTTTGGTGCTGTTACCCGTGCTTTATCGTTGGATAAATGAAAAGAAAGTTTCTTAATCCAATAGATTAGTCGATTTACAGCAGAGATATTGGCTGTTATCCAATATCTCTGCTCATCATAAATAGAATAAGGAAAATATTTTATGTCAGAACATCATGATCATAGCCATGCGGTTGTTACTGAAGAAAATAGTAAGAAGTTAATGGTTGCCTTAGGTTTAACGACTACTTTTTTAATAGTAGAAGTTGTCGCTGCTTTTATTACCCAAAGTTTGGCTTTGTTATCTGATGCAGCTCATATGTTTACTGATGTAGCCGCTTTAGCTATTGCTCTTGCCGCTATCAAAATTGGTAAAAAAGCCGCAGATGATAAAAGAACTTTTGGCTATCAGCGATTTGAAATTTTAGCGGCTCTGTTTAATGCGGTGATGCTTTTTGTGGTAGCAATATATATTGTATATGAAGCTTATCAACGTTTTACGAATCCTGCTGAAATTCAAAGTGTTGGAATGATGATTGTCGCGGTCATTGGTTTGGTCATAAATTTGATTTCAATGAAAATCCTTTCTGCTAGTGCTGAAGGAAGTCTAAATATAAAAGGTGCATATTTAGAAGTTCTTAGTGATGCTCTAGGATCGATAGGCGTGATTATCGGAGGAATAGTTATTTATTTTACCCAGTGGATGTGGGTTGATACCGTAATCGCTGTGTTAATTGGCTTCTGGGTCTTACCTCGAACTTGGATTTTATTAAAACAAAGTATTCATATTCTGCTTGAAGGAGTTCCTGATGAGATTGATATTGAGTCGTTAAGAAATGATTTATTGAAGCTAGAGGGCGTTGAAGGGATTCATCAGTTGAAAGTCTGGGCTATATCCTCAAGAAATATTCATTTAACTGCTCATTTGGTTGCTCCGAATAGCAATACAGATCAACTCTATCAAAAGGCCTTAGAAGTTCTAAAACATAATCATAATATTACTGAAATTACGTTACAAATAGAAAATACGAAATGTAATACATTGAACCAACATAAACACTAATTTGGACTTTAGTCTTCATATAGATGTTTTGTGTAACTTTAAAGTATACCCTAAAGTTACACTGTGAAAGCTGTAAAATACATGTCTCATTTAAATGAAATTCATACATACGTTACATGTAACTTTTAAGATTAAGATTCATTAGTTACAATAAGCAGAAATAGTCATCTAGTAGATAACAATATGAAAGGTCATAAAGTTGGATATGTCAGAGTCAGCTCTATTGACCAAAATATTGGACGCCAACTTGAGGGAATTGAAGTAGACCGATTATTTGTCGATAAAGCTTCAGGAAAAAATACAGCCCGTCCTAAATTTCAGGAAATGCTCAGCTATGTCCGTGAAGGTGACATGATTGTTGTGCACTCTATGGATCGCTTCGCTAGGAGTCTTAAAGATTTAGTGACTGAGGTTGATCAGCTTGTAAAAAGGGGAGTGGCTATTCAGTTTGTGAAAGAGAATATTACATTTACGGCTCAGGCCACCCCGATGGATAATTTGATGTTGCAACTTGCAGATTATTGGATAAATCAGCCACTAATTCCTGTAAGCAGTTTACCAGTCACTCCTATTGCTAGTAGACCACTTTCAATTGAAACTAGGTATTTCACTCACTGGGTATATTAATGTTAATGGATTTGATGTTAATGAAATAAAGCCGAAACGCTGATAAAACTCCATCGCTTTTTTATCTTTAGCATGTATTACAACAAAATTAACACCAATAATTTGAGCAACTGTTGAAACTTGTTTAAGAGCATGGGCTAAAAGCACTTTCCCAATTCCTCGCCCCTGAACGGTTTGATCAACGGCAAAGCGACCTACAACTACACAAGGGAGCGGATAACGAGGTAATCGTTTAGTAAGCACAGTATCAACTACATCAAATCCTATGGATGTGCTGGATAAACAATAAAACCCTCTCACTTGTAGATCATCATCAATAGCAACATACGTTTTACTTGTTCCTGATTTCTGATGTTGGGATGCATACTGTTTTATGAATTTATTTAAATCATCTTGCCCGCAATTAAATGATTTTTTCTGATGATGGGCTTGTAAAACCTCAATTTTCATCTAATAAACTCATTAATTTTTTCATCTCATCATTTGCAGGGCGTGGGTTCTCAAGTATGTTCATTAACATATCTCGATCAGCATTATTTACTTTTAACTCATAATTAGATTTAAGTAATTCTTTTGCTCTTTCAAATGAGGATTGAAGCATAAAGGAACTTACACTGAGTCCCAATAAATTCGCAGCTTGTTCAATTACATTTTTTGCATCTACTGTTGAACGAATATTAATTCGTTCCGTTGCTAAGTTAGTCATATCCCACCCAACAAGTACATCAATTTGATGTACAAATTATAGCAGATTAAGATTGTGCTTCAAGATTCAAATTTGGATATTTTGTTTTGAATTATTTGAATAGAAAATCAATGGCCTACTACTATCCAAAATGAGTGGCAGGATTTGAATAAGAATAACTGGTAGGTTTACATAAGAATACTCAGCAACTTATGGGGGCTTTTGCCCAATTTGAACGAGAGATTATTTTAGAGCGCCAAAAAGAAGGGATTAAGATTGCAGCGGCTCAAGGTAAATATAAAGGTCGAGTCCATAAGTTAAATCAAGAGCAGGCTGAAGCTTTACGACACGCCTGGAAAGAAGGGAAATATCCATCGAAAGTCGATTTAGCTAAAGCTTTTGGTATTAGCAGACAGGCTGTCTATCGCTATTTGAAAAATGAAAATGTCATCGATAGACTTTATATTTGAAGCAACAGAAGACCTAAAGGGCTTTACTGGTATCCATTGATTGTTCAGCAACATTAAATAAAACCGTGGAACATTGATCAAAGAATAGGCGTGGAACGTGAACAATCATAAAAAAAGCCCATTCGAGGGTGAGTGGGCTATAAAACTGAAATCAACACATTGAATTATAACACAATTTAAAAAGTATTGCGTATAAGGTGTATTATGTTAATTTTAGTAGAACTAATAAATCTATATATTTGAAAATGTCATTTTACTCAATTAAATACTCTTCAGATATTTCACACTGTTCAACAAAAAAATGATCATGTGAAACTAAAATTACAGCGCCCTGATATTGGCTAATAGCCTGCGATAGAAGCTCTCTAGACTCAATATCTAAATGATTTTCTGGTTCATCAAGCAATAATAAATCAATACCATCAGGATAGTGACTCATTGCTAATAATGCGACTTTCAATTTTTCACCACCACTCAGTTCTGATAGTTTTAATAAAGCTTTTTCACGACGAATACGTAACTGACCTAACAAATTTCTCCACTCAACTTCAGTAAGATTGGAGTTATAAAGTGCAAGGTTTTCGATTACGGATAAATCATTATTTAATAAACTAAAGTTTTGATCTAAATACAAACATGTTCCACTAAAGAAAATATCATCACGTTGATGGGTAGAAATCAATTTCAATAAGGTTGATTTACCAATTCCATTAGCACCTTTAAGATGGATTTTTTCGCCAGCTTTCAATGCAAAATTAATTTTATTTGTTGCTGTATGGGGTAGCTTTAAATCATGAATTCTTAAAATCTCTCCTTGCTTCGTACTCTGTAAGTGGAATTCAAACTTCTGAGCTTTGATTTTTTCTACAATGGTCTGCCTATTAATCAGACTATTTTTCAAATCATCAGTTTGTCGAGTTTGTTGGGCACGTAGCTTACCTAAGCTTTGTCCAGCATTTTCCTTTTTGAAATCTAGAAAAATCTTTGCTTGAGAATTAGAATCACGAAGTTCATTGCCTTTAGATTGACGTTTATTCGCTTTCATTAAGCTATCATGTTGCCGTTGTTTTAACTGCTTTAATTCTTTTTTCTCATTATTAATAGACTGAGTTAATGCATCCATGTGTAGCTGATGCTGTTGAATGTAATGCTCATAATTACCTTTGTAGTGTTGTAAGCCTAATTCAGTTAAAGCATAAATATGTTGGACTTGATTGAGTAATTGGCGATCATGACTAATCAGGCATACACCACTAGGGTGTGCCAAAATACTCTCAATTAACCATTGTCTAGATGTTGAGTCTAAATGGTTGCTTGGTTCATCTAAAAGTAGATAGTGATCCTTTTTTAAAAACAAACGACATAAAGCCAGCTTTGTTTTTTGTCCTTCACTCAGTTTTTCTGTTGGAAAGTTCAAATCCGTAGGTAAGTCAGCATTTTCAAGTATATTTTGCCATTTTTGTGGTAAATCCCAGGTATTTTCAACTAACTCATAATCATCAAAACTAGCTGTATTGTTCTCTATACGCCGAAAAGCATGATGTAAATGATCTACCTCTAATGCTTGTGCAATATTTTCAGCATTAAGGCGTTCTAATTGTGCCAAATAATCATGTTGGATATTCCATGAAACTTGACCACTATAATGAATATCTAAAGCTTGGCTTTGATCTAATATTCTGAACAATAGGGATTTACCTAAACCATTACGTCCAATTAATGCAGAAACCTGTCCTGATAAAAGCGTAATGTTTAGCTGATCAAACATTTTCTGTGTAGAAAATTCTAAATTTAAGTTTGAAGCAATACATGCATGTTGCATAAAAAATTCCTCATGTAGAGGATATGCAAAATAGTGAAGATTAACTTATAAAAAACAATATATTATTTAGGATATAAAGTAGAGACCAAGAATATATAGCCACAAGTAGAATCTATTTTGCACATCAAAAGTTTAAAAATAATGATGAGAAAATGACTTACTTCATTGGCGTTACTCTTGGGAGGATGATTTGAATAAGGTTATTTTATAATGATAAGACAATCTGTCAAGCTTGTACTAAAGCTTCTAAAAGTTATTTAACATAATGGCTGTTATGCGAAGTCGACTTGTAATGCAATTTGCATTACAATATTCCTAGTACATTAAATACTTGGGAAATATGATGGCTACTGTTAACTTCAGGATCGATGAAGCCCTTAAAGAAAAATCTTATTCAATCCTTAAAGAGCAAGGTATTGCACCTACTGATTTCTTCACTAGTATTCTTGAGTATGTTGCTACGACTGGGAAACTGCCTGTCAAAAAAGCTTTGCTTTCGGAAGAAGATGAAGAATTATTAGCTCTTGTCCGTAAGCGCATTAATGATCCTAAAGAGATGTTTGAGGAAGTCACATTAGATGACTTATAAGCTTTTACGTCACAAGGACTTTACAGCAGAATGGGAAAACTCCCTGTTGCTATACGAGATCAATTTAAAAAGAAACTAGCCAAAGTCATAGAGCAGCCACATATTCCAAAGAATATGCTTAGAGGCGATCTTGCAGGTTGCTATAAAATCAAATTATTAAAAGCTGGTGTCCGACTTGTCTATCAAGTTAAAGATGATCAGGTAGTTATCCTGCTCATTACCGTCGGAAAACGAGCTGATAGCATAGTTTATGACGAAGCGAAAAAGCGAATTAAAGACTAAAAATGGGAGCTTAAAGCTCCCATTTTTGGCTTCGTATAAGGTGTATTATGTTAATTTTAGGAAAGGCTCTAGACTAGCAGAATGATTATGTTAGTCTAGAGCATATAATTAACATTATTGAAGTATTTTACATGGCAATTTTTCGACATTCTTCTGCACACTGACGGCAAGCCTCAGCACATTTTTTACAATGATCATGTGAATGTTTTTCACACTCTTCCGCACAATATTCACAGATCTTAGCACAAAGCTCACAAATCTCTTTGAGGAAAGGTGAGTTATGTTGTTGCATACGCACACATAACTGACAAATATCTGCACATTCTAGACAACGTTGAATACATTCACGCATCATCTCTAAATCTTTTTCTTTTAAACAAGAAGTTGCACATTCAGTACAAATAAGTGAACAGTTTGTACATGCAGAAATACACTTTGAAAATTCCGTATTAATCATTTTTTACTCTCAACTTATATAATCAAAGAAATAATTAAAACATAATTTTTTTCTACTAATTATTTTAAATTATTAGTAAATGTAATACATAATGTTAATTTATATGAATAATGTTAATTTTAACTAAATCTTATTTATATTCCAAATTATTAAAAAACAGTTTTTAATTAGGATAGATGATCAAGTATCAAAAGCAGCTATTCTTAAAATAACTGCAATAATTTTATCACTTTAAAAATAGATTTTCCCTCTATTTAACATAATGGCTGTTATACGAAACGAGAGTGTTAGAACCCATTTAAAGTGTCTATATTCTCACCAATAAAAATGTCCGGTTTCTCCGAGGTAAAATATGACTTTTGAACAAAAATAAGCCATTGTTTATTCTTTTTATTTCCAACAAAATTCCAGAACTCATCTACTTCGAGAGATTCATAATGACTTTGCTGAGGCTGAATTTCATAGGTTGATTCAGTTAAAGTACGTAAAACTTT
>NZ_VOYC01000027.1:0-25816 GCF_013420425.1 Acinetobacter sp. YH01007
TGGAAGCAGATGAAATATTATTGGCGAGATTTTCAAGTCATGACAGCTGATAAAATAGAGCAATGGGTGGAGAGAGTATCAAACCAATTCGGAAAAGAATACATGTTTACTTTTTAATGACAGCTTAAATGCAGGAAAGACAACAAATTTTATTTTTGAAATAAAAAATATTTGCCTAACCGAAAAAGAGATTGAAGATTTTAATCAGCTTGCATTGCCACAACCAATTATTAAATCTCGTATAGCACATTTAAAAATGTTGGGAGCCGATATTAAATTTTCCCATTTAAATAATGCTGTATTTGAGAATAATTTAATTTTGTTGGATAGTTTACTACCAAAAATTATGGCAGAAGCTATATTTAAATATTACACATCAACTCTTAATTCAGTTAAAGATATTTTTAATGAAATTTCTTATGAAAATCCAATGAAATATTCTTTTGAACATCAGCATCCTTTTTATCAGTTTAAAATTAAAAAATTATTGTGTGAAATAGCAATTGGAATGATGCCTGGTACAGTTTGGACAGGTAACGAAATTGATTCTACAGGTGGATATTTAGTAATTAAAGAAGATGGCGAGATCATTTGCTATCATCTGTATCATCGCCATGAATTTGAAGAGTATTTATACAATAATACAAAGTTTGAGATGGCAAGTAAAACCAAGCATGATTTTGGTCAATTATTTCTAAAGGACAATAAATTGTATCTGTCTTTAAATCTACAAATTCGCTTTAAATGATTAAAAATATATCTTTTATCTTAATATAGTTTGAACTTTTGATTCAATTTTCATAATAAAACTCAAATAGGATAATTTTAAATGGATTTAAAAACGTTTGAGTTACTTGCCCGCTATAATCTTTGGGCAACTCAAAAACTAAATCAGACTTTGCTATTGGTTTCAGATGATGATTTTTTCTTGGATCAGGGCTTATATTTTAAAAGTATTTTTGGCACTCTGAATCACTTGTTGGTCGGTGAGCATCATTTGTGGTTTCCACGTTTTGCTTTGCACCACTCACCAATTTTGCCATTAGATAGTATTGTGGAAACCAACAGAACACAGCTTGTTGAGCAACTTGAAAAGAAGGCTGAAAACTGGATTTATTTTTTAAATCAGGTGGATGAGAAAGTTTTCCATCAAGAGCTGCACTATAAAACATCAACTGATGTGGCGATGCACTTACCCTATGCTGCAACCCTAATGCATGTGTTTAATCATGCAACTCATCATCGTGGGCAAATTACCGCGGCTTTAACCGCAATGGGATATGTCTGTCCTGAGCTGGATTTAATTTATATGTTGCTAGAAGACCAGACTAAGAAGTAAATTGAATGAAACGATTAGAAATTTTATGTCTAGTGATTTTAATTTTTCTGATTTTATATCTGATTCAGTGGGTATTTCATGGTTTTCCAACAGCGCATTAAAAGTAATTTTAATTGATGTGTAAATTCGAGTACTGACTTTTTGAAGTACACACCAAAAGAGCGCATTACGCGCTCTTTTGATTTACATCTGCTTAGAATATTTTAGTAGTCAAAACTAAAATATTCTGGTGCTAATGCAGTCATGGTTTTAGATGGATTAACCATTGCTTCTGCATGACCTTGAGTACGTGGCAATAAACGCTCAAAGTAGAAATCGGCAACTTTGATTTTGGCTTTATAGAACTCAGGTGTTTCCTGACCATTGCCTTCAGCCAATTTGGTCGAAGCCACAGCCGCTTGTTGCGCCCAGAAATAAGCCATCATGACATAACCAGAGAACATCAAGAAGTCCACTGAAGCACTGGATACGATGTCACGGTCTTTACGTGCTGCCAACATAATGCGCACGGTTAATGCGTTCCATTGAGCACATAGCTTGGTTAAGTCCCATGCAAAACGACGCATGTATTTGTTACGTGCATGCTGACCACAGAATTTCAAAATTTCAGCGGTGTAGTCACGAATCACTTTACCTTTAGAGCTTAACAACACTTTACGACCAATCAAGTCGAGCGCCTGAACGCCAGTTGTACCTTCATATAAGGTAGAAATACGTGAATCACGTACAATTTGCTCCATGCCCCATTCTTTAATATAGCCGTGACCGCCGTACACTTGCATGCCGTGGTTGGCAGCTTCATAACCCATTTCAGTTAAGAAACCTTTTAAGATTGGCGTATAGAAACCTAAATGGTCATCATGCGCTTCAAAAGCAGCAGTATCACCACGCATTAAAGCGTCGTTCATTTTATCTGCCAATTGTGCAGCATGATAAATCATGGCACGACCACCTTCTGCTACGGCTTTTTGCGTTAAGAGCATACGACGTACATCGGCATGGTGAATGATTGCATCAGCTACTTTTTCAGGGTCTTTTTTACCTGAAAGGGCACGCATCGACATACGTTCTTTAGCATACGGCAATGCACCTTGGAATGCCAATTCTGCATGGCAAATCCCCTGAATTGCTGTACCAATACGCGCAGTATTCATAAAGGTAAACATGGCATGTAAGCCTTTGTGTGGTTCACCAATCAAATAACCCACGGCATTGTCAAAGTTTAGGACTGCAGTTGCAGACGCGCGAATCCCCATTTTGTGTTCAATTGAGCCACAAGTTACAGGATTGCGTTCACCCACCGTACCTTCTGCTGTTGGCAAGAATTTCGGTACGATAAATAATGAAATACCTTTCGTGCCTGCAGGTGCATCTGGGAGGCGCGCTAACACAATATGAATGATGTTTTCAGTCAGGTCATGTTCGCCTGCAGAAATAAAGATTTTGGTGCCTGAAATTGCATAAGTACCATCAGCCTGCGGTTCTGCTTTAGTTTTTACCTGACCTAAGTCGGTACCGCATTGTGGTTCAGTTAAACACATGGTGCCTGACCAAGTACCTGCAACCAAGTGCGGTAAATAGGTATCTTTTTGCGCGTCTGTACCAAATTGCATAATGGTGTTGATACAACCCACGCTTAAACCTGGATACATTTGGAATGACCAGTTTGCAGTACCCATCATTTCAGATTTAATGAGGTTTAGCGACATTGGCAGGTTTTGACCGCCGTATTGTTCAGGATAAGACAGACCTTGCCAGCCACCTTGCACAAATTGGTCATAGGCTTCTTTAAAGCCTTTCGGTGTGGTCACATTGCCATTTTCAAAATGACAGCCTTCTTCATCGCCTGATTGATTGAGTGGAGAAAGTACATTTTCACAGAAATCTGCTGCACCTTCCAAAATCATATCGACTGTATCTGCGTCCGCAAGTTCACCGTTAGAAAGATTTTTGTAATGGGTCGGGTAATCAAGCACTTCGTTCATTAAGAAACGAATATCGTGTAATGGGGCTTTATATGCTGGCATAGTCTTAATCCTAATTTAGAAATAGTTTTGGATTATCTGTATCGATATGTTGATTATTCACACTCATGATCAAAAAACATTGATAAGAATAGCGAATAAAAATGTCAGAAATGCGAATACTGAAAATTATTCACCTTACAAAAACGAATGAAGTGTTATGTTACAATGTATCATAATCTGTACGTTTGAACAGACCAATCTATAATGAATATAAGGTGTTTAGCAATGAAGATACAATTAAAATATTTATCTTTATGTCTTTTTAGTTTAGCTGCTACAGGTTGTTCGCAGCATGTCATTAAGACCAATTCCAATCAGACGGTAAGTATAGAACAAAAGGCAATTACGGGGTTAAATGCCATCTTTGAAACACCTAGTTATGATTTTCAGGGCAAATTACGGGTACAGAGCAATTTAGTTGAAGCAACACCAAAAGTAACGGATATTGCTCCTACCACACTTGATCCTGTACTTAAAAAGCAATTAGATCAGTATTTAAAACAGCAAAAAGTCCGTTTAAGTACACAAGAAAAACAAAACTTATATACGGCAATGGCTAAGGAACAAAACTCTGCTTCCTATGCTGCAGGGGCAATCGAAAAATCGAGTCCTTTTAATTTTCTGTTGAATGTATTGAATGATACTGAGTTTAGCTACGATGGCTCGGTGCATTATCGGCAAAAAATTGCCGCTTTGAATGTGGCAGCACGCTATGAAAAACCGACACTTTTGGTGCAAATGAAAGTACCGATGGTGGTCGATTTTAATGAATATAAGTTCTATACCAACTATTTTTCTTTGTTGCCTTATTTGGTGAATAAAGACAGTCAAAATGACTTTGCCTATATCGACTTTTCTAAATACAAAGCCGATTTTGAGCGGATTAAAGTGGCACAATTTGCCGAATACTTAAAAGCCATGAATGCGGTGCCGTATGTATTGGCAGATTCTAAACATATTCAAAAGTTATCTTTAACTGCACAAGACCGTCAGCAAAAAATTAGTGAAAAAATTCGTTTGAACAGTAGTTTGGAAGATATGTTGCTGCAGCTTGCCATGTTTGATCAGGTCAATGCACCGTATTTGCAACAGACTGTATTGGGGCAGGCGACCACAACCGAAGATGCTGCTGAACAAGCTGAAATTACGCAAGATACATCGGCCAAAGAAAGTGTTGAAGACTACTTGAAACACAATGAAACTGCTGAAGATTATGGCATGAGCCAAGAGGCTTTTGTGGCGTATCAAGCCACCCTTGCTTTACGTGATTTGGTCAGTCAGAAATTTTATGCAACTGAAACGACAGTGAGTAATGTGGCAGATTATTCAGCAGATGCCAGTGAAGATGCCATGATCGCAGCTGAACAAGCCGTTGAAGCGGCTGCTGAGCAGGCAGAAGATTCAGCAAGCACCGCAAGTATGCTAAGCGAACAAGACTGTCAGCGTTTGATCGAAACAGCAAAAACAGCCAAAGTTGGAGATTTAACCTACTGTGCTTATGCCTATGAATTAGAAGCATTTAGCCCAAGTCGTGCTGAGCAGGCACAATCGGTTTTAGATGAGCACTTTGCTTCACCGCAAGAAAAGCTAGCTAAAGTTTTTGAACCATACCGTTCGGAACAATTGGTCGATGCCGCCGCTTTTGCAGCTTTGTGGCAAAAATATCAGGCTGAAATTCAGCAGATTATGAACACTACACCTAAAGATAAAAAAACACCGATTCAAATTGATGTGGCTTTAGATGATCAGGGGCGTGCTGCAAAAATTGATTATGCGTTGCAATTTAAACGCGAAAATTACGGCACAATTCATGTGTATAACGATGTCAGCATTGCGAATTATGGGCAAGCCAGCAAAATTGACCGTAGTGCGCTGCGTCAAGCCAAATCCATTCAAGAGGTCAGCAAAGACTCAATTTTAGAAAAATGGGTGACAAATTTAGGGCGGACTTTGGAGCAGGAAACTGCAGAAAATAAAGATAAGACCACTGTAAAACCTGCCTTAAGTTATGATGAAGAATTGGCGCAGTTGGCGCAAAAAACCTATCAACAAACAGAATCTTTTAGTCAGACTTATCAGACTTTATTTTTAGTGCACATGGCAGCAGAGCAAAGTACGTGGGTAAAAAATCTTAGTCCACAAACCTTGCAGGAAATGGCAGAAGTGTATGCCTATTGGTTCAGTGATGAGCGCTACTATGACCCGAAAGGTGCCGCGCTAAAACGGATTGAAGCTTTACAAGCCAAGCATCATTTAGAAGAAGATGAGCAATTCAATAATGCAATTGGTCGTCGTATCAATAATTTGACTGAAGATGCAGTCGATGAAAATAAAGTCGCACTTGAATGGCGTAAGCTGAAACAGCAATACAAGCAACCACAACAGATATTTGCTCAGCAATATTTAAAAGCCTATGAAGCAGCTTATGATTGGGATGTGCCTGACTTGGAGAATTTAAAGAAAACGGCACACATTTTGGGGCAGACGTATGTTGATCGTCAGCAGGGCAAATTGAGCCAAAATTCAATTCGCACTTTAACTGAAGATCAGGCTGAACAGATTGATTATGAGTTATATATGGATGTGTATGAAGATATGCAGAAATTTGTAAAATAAACCGTGGGTGAAAAATGGGCAATCAGCGTTCAACAAGATTGCCCAGTTTAAATAAAAAAATAGCCCTTTGCTGCTCAAGGGCTATTTTTATTTGGTGATGATTTAGAGGAAATCTTTTAATTCAGGTTTCACGCCATTCCAAATATAAAAAGATTCAATCGCCTGTCCGACCAGCATGCCAAAACCTTCCGATGTCGGTACGCCACGCGCTTTGGCTTGTTCTAAAAAGCTCGAAGGTTTGCCATAAGCCATTTCATAAGCAAAATTAAACTGCAAACACTCAGGCAAGGTGAGGGCATCTCCCGTTAAGCTGGCAGACGTCGCATTAATGGCTAAATCAAATTGACCTGTTAAATCGGTAAGTGCCATGGCTTGTAATTCTGCTTGCGGTACGGCAGCTTGTAGGTCAGCAACCAGTTGTTCAGCACGGACAAGGGTGCGGTTGGCAATCACAATTTTTTTTGCGCCTGCTTGTACCAACGGATAAATTACCCCGCGGGTTGCACCACCAGCGCCAATAATCAAAATATCACTGTGCTCTAAATTCCAGCCCAAAGCACGAATGGCATCAACCAAACCCTGACCATCGGTATTGTCGCCATGCAAAACACCATCTTGCATCCACAAGGTATTGACTGCTTTGGCAATTTTGGCACGTTCGGTTAATACGCCACATTGGGCAAATGCTTGCTCTTTAAAAGGCACGGTCACATTCATGCCTACACCGCCCTGATTAAAAAAGTCTGCAACACTGTCTCTAAAACCATCAAGAGGGGCAAGGCGTTTGCTGTATTGCAGGTCAATGCCTGTTTTTTCTGCAAAGGCATGATGCAGTTCAGGAGAACGTGATTGTTCAATTGGGTTGCCAATCACGGCAAATTGTTTGCGCATTTGCCAAAATCCATGTGCTGAAATGTGCATCAATATACGTTAAATTCAGCGCGGACTAAAGCCTATGGCGGTATAAAACGGTGGGAGTCTTTGGACTTAAGGATTACAAATCTCTAAAACGGTTTCTAATACCAAAATAGTGGCAATCACGAACATGGCAATGCCCGCTAAAATGCTGCTACTAATGGCTAAGCCATCTGAAAGATGACTTTCAAAAATAAAGGTCATGCAAATTGAGCCAAGTAACATGGCAAAGGTTGCCCAAAATAAAAAGATTTTGTGTTTGAACAGCGGGCTAAACATGCGGATCTCCTGACAGATGTGGCGCAGTGTGACATAAGGCTTTGACAGTTTGATGAATTCGCCTTTGACTCATGGTTTGATGTATGGATAGTTAAATCCTATTTGTGCATGGTCGAATAGGGTGCGCGGTCACATCATCTATTAAAATCCATCCGCACTATCATGACAGTTAATTCATGCTGTGCATATTTATTGATTTGAAAATAAGCAATAAAGTTTGTAAGTAAAAAAGCGATTCGTGGAAGAATCGCTTTTTTGAACCTTGAATGTGATCTTTTTTACACTGCGATGTAGCAAGGTTTCACCAGTCGCGAGCTTTAACTCGTCTTGAGATTTAACCAATCGCGTGGTTTTAAATAATAGTCAGTGAGTTTTTTCTCTGCGGAATCTTCTGCCCATTCAGGACGGTACGACCATCCCGCCAAGTTCGGTAAGCTGACTAAAATGGACTCAATCCGTCCACCTGTCTGCAAGCCAAATAAAGTGCCACGGTCATAGACCAGATTGTATTCCACATAACGTCCACGACGGTAAAGCTGGAACTCACGTTGTGCTTCGGTATAGGCTTTGTCACGATTACGCTCAAAAATAGGCAGAATTGCAGCCAAATAACCGTTACCCACCGCCTGAATATAGTTGAAACAGGTGTCAAAGTCCCATTGATTCAGATCATCAAAAAATAAACCACCCACGCCACGCTGTTCATCACGGTGCTTTAAATAAAAATAGTCATCACACCATTGTTTATGTTCTGCATAGACTTGATCGCCAAAAGGCGCACATAAGTCATGTGCTGTTTGGTGCCATGCCAACACATCTTCATCATTTGGATAAAATGGTGTCAGGTCAAAACCACCACCAAACCACCAAATTGGCGGTTGTCCTTCAGGTTCAGCGACAAATAAACGCACATTGGCGTGCGAGGTGGGTACATTTGGGTTTTTCGGGTGAATCACCAATGATACACCCATCGCCTGCGCAGGTGCGCCTGCAATATTGGGATGACGCTCAGTTGCAGAAGCAGGCAGTTTGGAAATATTGATATGCGAAAACATCACCCCGCCTTTTTCAATGACTGTACCGTTTTGTAAGACACGGGAACGACCACCGCCACCTTCAGGACGTTGCCAGTCATCAATTTCAAACTGTGCGCTTCCGCCACCTGCCTGTTCTTGTTGTTCTAAAGCCGCACAAATTCGCGCCTGCAAATCGAGAAGAAATTCACGTACACGTTGAATATCCGCGTGAGTAGGATGCGACATGGCCACCTCAGCATAAAAATAAAATGGCTTACATCAAAACATAAAACTGTCTAAAAATTAAGGGGTTTATCCAGTTTGCTGCAAATCGCTCAGGCAATTGCGCAAGGTGCTTTGTATTTCAGCATGTATTCCGAGCAAAAGACTAGGTTGATTTCCATGCCTAAGCTCAGCACAATAGTTTTTACAATCTAAATTTTAGTCAGCAGCAATTAACTGAATGGGGCAGAGTGGATGACACAGCAGGCAAATTCTTTAATTCAAAAATACAATGTGCCTGGACCACGTTATACCAGTTATCCAACCGTACCTTATTGGGATGATGCTACTTTTTCAGCCGAGGCATGGCAGCAGACGCTGAAGCGTTCTTTTGATGAATCTAATGCCAGCGAAGGCATTAGTCTGTATATTCATTTGCCATTTTGCGAAAGTCTATGCACTTTTTGTGGCTGTCATAAACGTGTCACCAAACGCCATGAAGTTGAACAGCCATACATTCAGGCGTTATTAAAAGAGTGGGACTTATATTGCCAATTGCTCGAAAGCACTCCCATCATTAAAGAAATTCACTTGGGCGGTGGCACACCAACTTTCTTTTCTGTCGAACATTTGACGCAGCTCATTCAAGGCATTCTGGCAAAAGCCAAAGTGGCAGAACAGCACGAATTTAGTTTTGAAGGTCATCCCAATAACACCACCCGCGAACATTTACAGGCCTTAAATGACTTGGGTTTTCGTCGGGTCAGTTATGGCGTGCAGGATTATAATGAAAAAGTGCAGCGCGCCATTCATCGGATGCAGCCTTTTGAGCATGTGCAACGTGTGACCGAGTGGGCGCGTGAAATTGGCTATGATTCTATTTCACATGATTTGGTTTTTGGTTTGCCCTTTCAAAATCTAGACGATGTACTGAATACCATTGAGCAGACCCAACGTTTAATGCCAGACCGTTTGGCATTTTACAGTTATGCGCATGTGCCATGGATTAAAGGCAATGGGCAGCGTGGTTTTAAAGATGAAGATGTACCTAAAGATGAATTAAAACGTCAGTGCTATGAAGAAGGCAAACAGCGTCTTTTGGCCTATGGTTATCATGAAATTGGGATGGATCACTTTGCCTTAGAACGTGATGGTATGTATCAGTCGTTTAAAAATGGTACCTTGCACCGTAATTTTATGGGCTATACCGCATCTAAAACGCAGCTTATGATTGGCTTGGGTGTTTCATCTATTAGCGACAGTTGGTATAGCTTTGCGCAAAATGAAAAAAGCATTGAAGATTATTATGCCCGTTTAGCCTGCAATGAAATTCCTGTGTTTAAAGGGCATGTGCTGGATCGGGAAGATTTGGTAATACGTCAGCATATTTTAAATTTAATGTGCAGCTTTGAAACGTCGTGGGCCAGTCCAGAATTGGCATTTCCTGAAATTGAGCAAGTGCTGCAACAGTTACAGGAAATGCAGGAAGATGAATTACTGCTCATTCAAGATCAGCACATTCAGATTTTGGAAAAAGGTAAACCTTTTGTGCGCAATATTTGTATGGCCTTTGATTTGCGTTTAAAACGCCGTATGCCGAATAATCGTATTTTTTCGATGACGATTTAAGTAAGTTGAGTAGAAATTATTTAATTCAAAAATTAAAAGGTGACTCAGAAGTCACCTTTATCATACATGTGCGCCATGCGTTCGTGTTTGGTTTGCAAATATTCTTCATTGAATGGATTTAGACCCACAGTTAAAGGCACACGGTCTACCACCGTAATCCCTTGTTCCTGTAATGCTTGAATTTTCAAAGGGTTGTTGGTGATTAAGCGCACAGCTTTAACCTGCAAATGATCTAGCATAATGCTGCACATATCATAGCGACGTGCATCGGCAGGTAAATTCAGCATTAAATTGGCATCCACCGTGTCATGTCCTTGATCTTGCAGGGCATAAGCACGAATTTTATTGGTCAAGCCAATCCCGCGACCTTCTTGGCGTAAATATAAAATCACACCTTGTCCTGCGTCATTAATCAGACGTTGAGTGGCTTGAAGCTGTGGGCCACAGTCGCATTTTAAAGACGCGAAAGCATCGCCAGTTAAACATTCTGAGTGAATCCGTACCAGAACGGGCTGGGTTGGCGCAGTGTCCAAACCTTTGGATAATGCCACGTGTTCTTCGCCAGTTTCAGGATCTTGAAATACCGTAATGTTGAATTCACCAAATGCGGTCGGTAATCGTGAGGTTGCGACAAACTTAATCGGCACTGTTTAACTCGTGAAATAGTCGATAAATTGTTTAAAGTATAGCGTAATGCTCAGACATTAGTAGAATAGCGAACACGAATTTATACAGAAGATTTTCTTTTTTGTATAAAGCGCACGATAATGGTTGATAAATAGTTAGATTATTCAGGATAATCTACCCACCCAACGTGTGCCCAACTGAAATCACTGCTCAAAACTACATCGCTAGAAATGTGGCTGATTGAAGGTAATACCATTCGGTTATATGATCGAGTAATTCCCATTGACCTCGCTTAGGATTTGCCAGGCTTTAGAAGGCTTTGCCACATATGCTGTATACAGAAATTCCAACTCAACGCCCTGTAACACCATTGCTCGATGAGATTGACCATCCGCAGCAATTACGTTTACTCGCGCAAAGCCAGCTTCCACAGGTGGCAGATGAGTTACGTCAATTCATTTTGTATGCCGCAGGTCAAAGTGGAGGACACTTTGGCGCAAACTTAGGCGTGATCGAACTGACCGTTGCGCTGCATTATTGCTTTAATACCCCACACGATCGCTTAATTTGGGATGTCGGTCATCAGGCTTATCCGCATAAAGCCCTAACAGGACGCCGCGAGCAACTCACCACCATTCGCGCCAAAGATGGTTTGGCTGCATTCCCTGCGCGTGAAGAATCTATTTTTGATACCTTTGGCGTTGGTCACTCCTCAACAGCAATTTCTGCAGGATTGGGGATGGCGTTGGCACGACGTTATCAACAAAACCCGTGTGAAGTTGTTGCCATTATTGGCGATGGTGCTATGACGGCAGGTATGGCTTTTGAAGCCATGAATGATGCAGTGGCCCACCAAGCCGATATGATGGTGGTGCTGAATGACAACGATATGTCAATTTCATGTAGCACAGGCGGCTTTGCCAAACATCTTGCTGCCATTTGGGAGCGTGGTGAATCGGTTTATGTCAGTGAAACAGGTGAGGCTTACGTGCAGCCGCATCCAAAATGGACATACAACTCACGTTTGCACTGTGCTGCCACTGAAGCTGCAGACAACTTATTTAAAGCGATTGGGTTTGATTATTTCGGCCCTTTCGATGGACATGATGTTGAACAACTCACACACGTGTTTAATGCGCTGAAAAAACGTAAAGGCCCACGTTTAATTCACGTTTACACTAAAAAAGGCAAAGGCTTTGCGCCTGCCGAAGCTGATCAAATTAAATATCATGCCATTGGTAAAATTCATGCCAAAGCTGCACCAGTTAGCGCACCTAAATATTCTGATGTATTTGGGCAGTGGTTATGTGATCAGGCAGAACAAGATTCACGATTATTGGCAATTACGCCAGCCATGTGCGAAGGTTCGGGCATGGTGCAATTTGCCAAACAATTCCCAGAACGCTATTTTGATGTCGCGATTGCCGAACAGCATGCGGTGACTTTGGCTGCGGGTATGGCCTGTGAAGGTTTGAAGCCTGTGGTGGCGATTTACTCTACCTTCTTGCAGCGTGGTTATGACCAACTGATTCATGATGTCGCTTTGCAAAATCTGGATGTTACTTTTGGTATCGACCGTGCAGGTTTGGTGGGTGAAGATGGCCCGACCCATGCAGGTGCTTACGACTATGCCTATATGCGTACCGTACCGAATATCGTCATTATGGCACCAAAAGACGAAAATGAATGTCGTCAAATGCTGCACACGGCTTACTTATATAACGGCCCTGCAGCAGTGCGTTATCCACGCGGGCATGGTTTGGGTGTCGAAATTCAGCAGCAGATGACTGCAATTCCATTAGGACAAGCTGAAATTGTGGCGCAGTTCAATCCACAATATGATGACTATATTTCAGTGCTGGCTTTTGGTAGCCGTGTGCAAGCGGCAGTTGAAGCGGCTGAAGCGTTTGCTCAGCAGCACGATGTCGCAGTACGTGTGGTGAATATGCGTTTTGTGAAGCCATTGGATGAAAAACTGTTAGCTGAGATTGCAGACAGCACTGTATTATTCGTCACTGTAGAAGAGCATGCGATTATGGGTGGTGCAGGCAGTGCCGTGAGTGAATACTTGGCGAAGGCCCAGATTGTCAAACCGATTATTCATTTAGGTTTAGAAGATAGCTTTATGCAACAAGCGACACATGGTCAAATGCTGCAACAGGCAGGTTTAGATGCACAAGGCATTGAAAAATCAATGCAAAATGCTTGGCAAAAACTGCATCAATCTATATTGAATTAATTTTTAGCAACACTTCTTCCCCAAAAGCCTCAATATTTGCTAAAATATTGGGGCTTTCATGCATTATTCTTTATCAAACTCTTCAAATTTGTAGTGGGTGTTCAATGGAACCTATGGTGGTGATGGCTGCGCGTGCGGCTCAAACAGTTGGTCAAGAGCTTTTAAAAGCGCATCAGAATCGTCATAAACTCGATCTACAAGTCGAAGAAAAAGGCATTGATGGTCCTGTAACGCGCGTAGATCGTTACCTCGAGCAATTGACCATTGATACATTACGCAAAAGTTATAAAAATCACAGCTTCCTGGGCGAAGAATTTGGCATGCAGGAAGGCAAAGGTCACGATGCCGACTGGTGTTGGGTGATTGATCCTTTAGATGGCACGCTAAACTTTGTTCACGGTTTCCCTCATTTCTGTATTTCGATTGCAGTGCAACACAAAGGTGTGACACAGCACGGTGTTATTTACGATCCTGTAAAAGATGAGTTGTTCTCTGCGAGCCGTGGCCGTGGTGCGATGATGAATCAACGTCGTATTCGTGTAAATGTAAAAGACAGTTTAGACAACACCTTCTTGGCAGTGGGTCATGCTTATCGTGCTAAGCGCGATGGCGAAATTGTTTCTTATGCCAAAAACCATTTTGAAAGTTTATTGAATGTGACAGAAGCAGGCGCTCAATACCGCCGTGCAGGTTCTGCTGCATTAGACTTGGCTTATGTGGCTGCAGGTCGTTTAGATGGTTATTTTGAACTTGGCTTAAAACCGTGGGATATTGCTGCGGGTGAGTTAATTGTGAAAGAAGCGGGCGGTACTGTGGTCGATGCACGTGGTGGCAGCGACTCTATGGAAAATGGGCAAGTTTTGGCATGTTCAATGAAAATGTTAAAACCACTTATGAAAGCGGTTGTGCCTGCTTGGGGCGAAGCAGCGAAATAATCAGCTGATCATATTTATACTTAAATAAGACACTTAGCAAAGCTCTCATCCTGAGGGCTTTTCTTTTACCTAACGGTCTAAAACTGCTGGTTTTAAATCTGTTGTTATCGTCCATATACTAGCCATAAAAGCAGAATCTATCACTGTTTACACAAAAAACTGCAAAAGTCGATTAAATAAGGTGACTTTTAAAATAATCCTGCTATAATCCGCGCACGCACTTAATTTCTGTTCATTACCTGAACATTTCTCTTCTAATCATTGTGTATGCGCGTGCGGTCCAAAGAGAGGACGATATCTCGCGCCCCAATCGCTAAAGCGATTCCTTCAGGTTAAGCCGTAATCATGCGTGCGTTATATCACATCGTCGTTACTCGGATCGCCGCTGAATCTTAAATTGTCAGCGATAATTGCTGTACCGCTTTTTGCCGATGTCCATCTGACTTTATTTAATGGAGCACCCATTTTCAGGGTGAAAATCTCTATGAGCAAAACTTTTGCTGATTTTTCTTTACATGAATCTTTACAACAAGCTTTAGAAGGCTTGAACTTTACTACGCCGACTCCTGTTCAAGAACAATCGATCCCAGCGGCACTTGAAGGTAAAGACTTATTGGTATCTAGCCAAACAGGTTCTGGTAAAACTGCTGCATTTTTACTCCCAACTTTAAACGCGCTTGCTAATCAAGATACTTTCGTACCATTTAAAGAGCGTATGAAAGCAATTACTCAGCCGTCAATTTTAGTGCTTTGCCCAACACGTGAATTGGCTCAACAAGTTAGCCAAGACGCGATTGCATTTGTACGTCACATGAAAGGTGTACGTATTGCAGCAATCATGGGTGGTATGCCTTTTGGTAAGCAAATCCAACAATTAAAAGGTGCGCAAGTGGTTGTAGCGACTCCAGGTCGTTTACTTGACTTGGTGAACCGTCGTCAAATCAAACTTGATAAAGTTGATGCCTTAATTGTAGACGAAGCTGACCGTATGCTCGATTTAGGCTTCTCTGAAGACCTAGAAGCGATTAGCGATTTAGCTGCTAACCGTAAGCAAACCTTGATGTTCTCTGCAACTTTTGCCAGCCGTATTATCACACTTGCAGAACGCATGATGAATGAGCCTGTACGTATTGCGATTGAAACAGGTCACTCAACGAACATGGACATCACCCAGACTTTACACTGGACTGATGGTTTCGAGCACAAGAAAAAATTATTGTCACACTGGTTATCTGATGAAGGTGTAGATCAAGCGGTTGTATTCGCATCTACTCAAGAAGATACCGATATGTTGGCTGAAGAATTGGCTGAAGCGGGTCACTCGGTTGTTGCGCTACATGGTGCAATGCCACAAACCGTTCGTAACCGTCGTTTACGCAGCATTCGTGAAGGCCGTGCAAAAATCTTGGTTGCAACAGACGTTGCAGCACGTGGTTTAGACGTACCAACTATTTCTCACGTGATTAACTTCGGTTTACCAATGAAAAATGAAGACTATGTACACCGTATTGGTCGTACAGGTCGTGCGGGCCGTACTGGTAACGCGATTACTTTGGCAACTTACCGTGAGCGTGGCAAAATCCGTGCGTTGGAAGATTTCTTAGATGCTCGTTTAAGCGTTTCAGAAATTGAAGGCTTAGAGCCATCTCCACCTCCAGCACGTTCTGGTCGTGACGGTGGTCGTGGTCGTCGTGATGGCGGTCGCGGTGGTCGTGGCGGTTTTGGTGGCGGTCGTCGTTTTGAAGGCGAAAGCAACTTTAAACGTCGTGAAGGCGGTGATGAACGTCCACGTCGCAGCTTTGATGACAAACCACGTGGTGAACGTCCTGCATTTGGTGAAGATCGTCCGCGTCGTGAGTTCAACTCAGACCGTCCACGCCGTGAAGGTGGTTTCGGTGACCGTCCACAACGTTCATTTGAAGATCGTCCGCGTCGCGAGTTCAACTCAGACCGTCCGCGCCGTGAAGGTGGTTTCGGTGATCGTCCACAGCGTTCATTTGATGACCGTCCACGTCGTGAATTTAATTCAGACCGTCCGCGTCGCGAAGGTGGCTTCAACGATAAGCCGCGTTTTGATGCGAATGATGACAACCGTGGCAACCGCGTAGACTACAAACCACGTCGTGAAGGTAGCTTCGGTGATCGTCCAAAACGTGATTTTGGTGATCGTCGTGAGGGTGGTTTTGGTGACCGTCAACCACGTTCGTTTGATGATCGTCCTAAGCGTTCTTTTGGTGGTGAAGATCGTCCACGTCGCGAGTTCAATTCAGATCGTCCACGCCGTGAAGGTGGTTTTGATCGCCCACGTCGTAAATTTAACGACTAAGATCGCGATAGCAATTTGTATAAAGAAAAACCAGTGCTCAGCACTGGTTTTTTTATGTTAAATATTTTTGTTTTAGATAAATAAAATGTACAATAAGTCACGTTTTTAACTCTATTTGCTAATTATGAACATCAATAGCTTACGATTGCTCATGCAGACGAGAGAGGGAATGATGCCGTATATTGGTTTAGCACTCATCTTATGCAATTTAATGTATTATATTATTTCTTCTTACTTTTAAATTGTTGCTGTCCTAAAAGTGATTTAAATAACAATAATAAGACTGCTTGAACAATACGTGCACAGTTTTTAAAAATTTGCTAGATAACATTTTGCGCTTCAATCCTTTATAGTATGCGTGCTGAAAAAATGCAGGAAGACCCTCAGCTATGAATAATCCAATGCCTCAACATGAGCCGTCATTGATTGAAGTCAATGAATTGAGCTTTAAACGAGGGAAACGTGTCATTTTCGAAAATGTCAGTTTAAAGATTCGCCGTGGTCAAATTACTGCCATTATGGGACCTTCAGGTACTGGTAAAACCACGTTATTACGTTTGATTGGTGGTCAGTTGACTCCCGATCATGGTGATATTTTTCTGGATGGAAAAAATCTTGCGCAAATGTCGCGTCAGGAGTTATTTGCTGCGCGCGCACGTATGGGCATGTTATTCCAAAGCGGTGCGTTATTTACCGATATGAGCGTATATGAAAACGTCGCGTTTCCATTGCGTGCACATACCCAGTTGCCTGAACATTTAATTGCAGAATTGGTGGCTTTAAAACTTGAAGCAGTCGGTTTGCGTGGTACAGAACAACTTATGCCTGCAGAACTCTCAGGCGGGATGAACCGTCGTGTGGCATTGGCACGTGCGATTGCGTTAGACCCTGAATTGATCATGTACGATGAGCCGTTTGCAGGGCAAGACCCGATTGTAAAAGGTGTGTTGACCCGTTTAATCCGTTCCTTGCGTGAAGCGTTGGATTTAACCACCATCATCGTCTCGCATGATGTTGGTGAAACTTTATCAATTGCCGACTACATTTATATTATCGCGGAAGGCGTGATTCAGGGCGAAGGTACACCTGCAGAATTAAAACAGCATGAATCGGCATTTGTACGTCAGTTCTTAACAGGCGCTGCCGAAGGGCCAGTCGATTATCAATTTAGCCATCGGGCTTATTTAAGTGATGAGGTGCGTTCATGAATGCTATTGCCGCATTAGGTCAACGCGTCATTGAGCGTGTTCGTGGCATTGGTGTCGCCACCCAAATGTTGTTGCAAATTCTATTTTCCATGCCAACCCTGCTTGGGGTGAAGCTGTTCCTGTACCAAATGTACCGTGTTGGCGTGATGTCGTTATTGATTATTGCGGTGTCGGGTTTATTTATTGGTTTGGTCTTGGGCTTACAAGGCTACTCCATTTTGGTCAATATCGGTTCAGAAGCCATGTTAGGCACCATGGTGTCTTTGACTTTATTGCGTGAGTTGGCGCCTGTCGTGGCTGCACTGTTATTTGCAGGACGTGCAGGCTCTGCCTTAACAGCAGAAATTGGTCTGATGAAAGCCACAGAACAATTGGCCAGTATGGAAATGATTGGGGTAGACCCACTCAAGCGTATTGTGTCACCACGTTTATGGGCAGGAATTGTCAGCCTGCCAATGCTCTCCATTATTTTTGCTGCGATTGGCATTATGGGCGGCAAAATGGTTGGGGTCGATTTTCTAGGTGTCGATGAAGGCTCTTTCTGGGGCGGTATGCAAAGCAGCGTGCAGTTCTATAAAGATATTTTTAACGGCACAATTATTAAAAGTTTTGTTTTTGCATTAATTTGTACTTGGATTGCAGTATATCAAGGCTATGCCTGTGTCCCAACATCGGAAGGCATTGCGACGTCAACCACACGAACCGTGGTGTATTCTTCATTATGTGTTTTAGGTTTTGATTTTGTGTTGACTGCGGTCATGTTCGGAGGTGTTTAATGAAATCACGTACAAGTGAGCTGGCCGTAGGTGTATTTGTCATTTTGACAGGCATTGCATTATTTTTCTTGGCTATGAAAGTCAGTGGATTGGTGGGTACCAATTTGCGCGACAGTTACAATATGACCGCAACTTTTGACAACGTGAATGGTTTAAAACCACGCGCCAAAGTCACTATGAGCGGTGTCACCATTGGTCGCGTCAATGATATTACCCTAGACCCTGTATCGCGTTTGGCTACAGTTGAATTTGAACTGGATGGCAAGTTGACCAGTTTTAATCCTGAACAACTAAAAACAGTGCAAAATTATGCGCTTGAAGAATTGCGTTACAGTGCAGAATACCAAGAAGCAAGCCCTCAGCAACAAAAAGAAATGGAACAACAACTGTTGGGTAACATGAAATCCATCACCAGTATTGATGAGGATGCTTACATAATGGTAGCAACCAATGGTCTATTGGGTGAGAAATATCTCAAAGTGGTTCCAGGTGGTGGTTTGAACTTTGTGAAGCGTGGCGAAAGTATTGCCAACACGCAAGGCACCATGGATTTAGAAGATTTAATCAGTAAGTTTATTACTGGCGGTGCAGCGAAAACATCCAACGCAGCGTCAGACGCAGATAAAGACACAGCGACAGCTGAAACAACAGATGCAGAAGTGTCATTTGTTGAGTAATGAAGGAGATTGTCCGTGAAAACACTTTTAAAGCAAACTCTGGCGGTAAGTGTACTTTCAACCATGTTGGCAGGAACTGCATTTGCTGCACCTGCAGAAGCGCCACCAGCTTTTGTGAAAAAAGTTGCCGATAGCTTGATTGCACGTTTAAAAGCAGATCATGCTAAATTGCAGAACAATCCAGCATTGGTCAAAACGATTGTGCGTCAAAACCTTGATCCGTATGTAGATGCACAGGCATTTACCCGTATTGTGATGGGTACTTATGCAACCAACCAATACAGTTCAGCAGCACAGCGCGCGCAGTTTGAGAAAAACTTCCGTGAAACTTTAATTGAGAACTATGGCACAGCGTTTGCGAAATTTAGCAACCAAAGCTATACCATGCGTCCTTATAAGGCGACCAACAGCAAGAACCCAGTGGTGACCATTGATTTCTTGCATAATGGTGAAAAAATTCCTGTGTCATTCCAGTTGGCAGACAAAGGCAGCCAATGGAAAATCCGTAACATTAACGTGTCGGGTATTGATTTAGGTTTGCAATTCCGTAACCAGTTTGCAGCGAACGTGAAGCGTAATGGCGGCAATATTGATAAAGCCATTGCAACCTTTAAGCCAGATGCAGAAGCTGCGGTTGAAAAGAAAAAATAGGTTAGGTGTGGCGTGATTGAATTATCAAATCAGGAATTATGTGTTTCTGGAAAAATAGATTTCAGTAATGCAGAGCAATATTACCAAAAAGGTCTGCAGTTGATTCGTCAGCAGCAGTTGCCTCTGGTGGTCAATTTGGCGCAGCTGGAACACGGAAGCACTTTAGCTTTGGCTGTTTTGGTGCAATGGTTGCGTCAGACGCCTGAAGCCAAAGGCTTACAGTTTAAAGCGGTTCCTGAAAAAATGATGAAGATCATTCAAGCCTGTCATTTGCAAGATGATTTACAGCTAATCGCCTAAAACTGAAAACCATAAAAAAGCACCTACTTGTAAGGTGCTTTTTTATTGCGTTTAGTTTTCCGCTTTATTCAAGTGAGGTGAGATTGCAAACCTCTCTAATCCGCTGCTAAAAGGAGAGGGAATAAAAGGCATCAAATCCATTTTTTCCATCTAAAGTAAATTAATGGGCCAATAAAGAAGCCAATTAAAATAATACTGACCACTATAAAACTGGTGGTACCTTTGGCAAAAGGTAACACGTCGGTGTTCATACCATAAACACTGGCAACCAACATCGGTGGTGCTAACATACTCGGTAAAATCGAGAATCGACGAATCGTATCGTTCTGTTCGGTGTTAATGAAGCCTGAAGTGGTATCGAGCAAGAAGCGCACTTTCTGGAATAAGAAGGCATCGTGTTCGACCAGTGAGCGTACATCTTCACTGAGTTCTCGAATGTCGGCATCGTAAATATGACTACCCAACGCACGCGGACGTGCCAAAAAGGTCAGGACACGACGTAAATCAATCAAACACAATTGCGCTTTTCCAAGCATGTCTTCTAATTGTGCCAGTCGGGTAATCATGTCATCGAGGTCTAAAATTTGCTCACGATGACGGTTATTCAGAACTTCTGTGGAATACTTTTCCAAGTCCTTGTGGATATCTTCTAAGATATCCGCAAGTTCGTCCAGTTTGGCTTCAAGCAAGCCTAAAAGCACCCAAGTCGGGTCTTTATAATCAATTTCGTAGTCGTTACGTCGTGCCCGTGCCCGAAATGCCCGAAATGCCACTAATTTTTCACCGCGTAGGGTAAACAGGTGTTCTTTATGTAAGATAAAGGCAACGGTTTGCACTGTGGCTAAAATACTGGAATTGTCTTCAGTTTCACCATCGACTTGATAGTTTTTATTTTTAGTTAAAAAATAGGTACTAATGTGTAAAATACCGTCATCATCACGGTAGAATCGCGCTGAAGATGAAATATCTTCCAAAGATTTTAAGGTTGGTAAATTTTGTGAGTATGCGTCTAGTACCCATTGCTGTTCTTCTTGTGAAGGGGCAATCAGGTCAATCCAGACCAGATCTGGATGCAAATCAAAACCACCGTTAATGGTGGCATCTTCCAGACTACCGCGCTCTGTGGCATAAAAGGCTTCAAGCATTCGTCTTTTCTCCTTGCGCAGTATGGGTTTTGTGGATGGGTGTATTTTAGACAAGGATCTTACTAAATACACTGCTCAGAATGCTATTTTATTTAAAAATCTCCCTGAAGTTTAATTTTATGGCATGACAGCCAGATAACATGGTGAAAAAATGATGTCGTCAATTGCTATTTTCTGTGGTTCTGCCCCAGGAAAAGATTCAGTTTTTGTTGAAAATGCACGAAAAGTGGGTGAAACATTGGCTGCACAAGGCAAAACTTTAATTTATGGCGGTGGACGCTCAGGCTTAATGGGTGTGGTGGCAGATAGTACTTTGGCCGCAGGTGGGCGTGCAATTGGTGTCATGCCTGAAAGTTTGGCAGAGCATGAATTGGCGCATCCGCATTTGACCGAATTACACATCGTAGAAAACATGCATGCCCGCAAAATAAAAATGTCAGAATTGGCCGAGGGCTTTATTGCTTTGCCGGGTGGTTCTGGAACTTTAGAAGAAATTTTTGAGCAATGGACGTGGGCACAATTAGGAATTCACTCAAAACCCTGTGCCTTTTTTAATGTAGCTGGCTTTTATGATGATTTGCTGAAGTTTTTAAGACAGACCTCTGAAAAAGGTTTTACTCAGCCACGTTTTTGTGAGGCATTGATTGTATCGAATTGTATTGACAATATTTTGCAGCAATTTGAACAATACCGTGTTCCTGAAATGAAATGGGAAGTGCCTGAGCTAGAGTGGGTGCAGCAGGAACTGGCGAAATAAAATGGCTGAGATCAACAACATCATTACCGTTGCAGCTGCAATTATTTTAAATGTCAAACAGCAGTTATTGGTGGTGCGTAAACAGCATACCGCGTGTTTTATGCAGGTCGGTGGCAAATTAGAACCCAATGAAGCGCCTGAAACGACCATGTTGCGAGAAATTGCCGAAGAAATTGGCTGTCAGGCGCAAATTCAACAATTTATTGGACGCTATGAAACAGCAACGGCCAATGAGCCCGACTGCCGTTTGGTCAGTTATGTGTATTGGGTTCAGCTTGATCAGGCACCAAAAATTGCTGCTGAAATTGCCGAAATGAAGTGGGTAGATTTGGATGATCAAGATACTTTGTTGGCACCGCTGACCCGTGAAGTGGTGATGCCGTGGTTAAAACAATATTTACAACAAAATTAAGAGCAGTTGATCATTCTTCTATATTTTAAGTTCAACTTTTTAATGCGTTGAGCATATTCAACCGAATAGTTTTTTTATTCAGCACTGGCCAGACAAACCGCCTCGACTTTTTGACAGCCGAGCTTGAGCAACTGCTGTTTGAGTGCATGAATTGAACTGCCCGTCGTGACCACATCATCCACAATTAAAACCCGACGAAAACGGATTTTAGGCGCAGCCTGAATTTGAAATTGCTGTTGGATGTCTTCCAATCGTTCTAAGCGACTTAAGCCTTTTTGCGCGTGCTGTTGTAAGCGGGTCACAGGTTGCCAAATCGGGACATTTAAATGCCGCGCTAGTCCTTTTGCCAACAATAAAGATTGATTGTAGCCGCGTTCAGTCAAGCGGGCAGTGGAAATTGGCATCGGTACAATGGCTTGGATTTTAGGATAAGACAGTTGTTTTAGCGCGCCTACTAAAAGCAGTTGGTAATGTAACTGCTGTTCATATTTAAATTGTTGAATGATGCGATTAATTGGATAGTGATAATCAAAAGTGACTTGAATCTGCATTTCTTGTCGTTGTACCGCTTGGCTACGCCACGGCAATTGTTGCCAACAGGTTTGACAGACCGAATGTTGCCATTGCGTGTCGCTATGGCAGAGCTGACACGGTTGCAGTTGGCGCAGCCATTGTATGCCGCATTGTAGTAGATTGATCGGCTGAGTCATCTTAGGACTGCAATCCGTTTAAACATAGGCATAACGTGGTGCCTCAGGCAGCCAGCGTTTTAGCAAAGCTTCGGCATGTGTAGGATAATCGTTTAAAATTTGCTGTGCCACATGATGCGCCTGTGCCAGAAAATGATCATCCCGTTCTAATTTAGCCACCCGAAAGCCCATATCTCCCGTTTGTTTGGTTCCTAAAAGTTCCCCAGGGCCACGCAGTTCTAAATCTTTTTCTGCAATCACAAAACCATCGTTGGTTTCGCGCATAATCCGCAAGCGTTCTTGTCCATTTTGCGAAAGTGGATTTTTATACAACAGGGCACAAAAACTGGCTTTGGCACCCCGTCCGACTCGTCCACGTAGCTGATGTAGCTGTGAAAGTCCTAAACGCTCGGCATTTTCGATCACCATAATTGAAGCATTCGGTACATCGACCCCGACCTCAATTACTGTGGTGGCAATCAGCAACTGTAATTGATTGTCTTTAAATTGCTGCATGACGGCTTGTTTTTCATCGGCTTTCATTTTGCCGTGTACCAGCCCAATATTCAGTTCAGGAAAGCGTTCTTTAATTTCAGCAAAAGTCGCCTCGGCAGCTTGCGCATCTAAGGTTTCCGACTGTTCCACCAAGGTACAGACCCAATAGGCTTGTTTGCCTTCGGCACAATTGCTGGCAATGCGTTGTAAGACTTCTTCACGCCGATCTAGCGGAATAGTCACCGTTTGAATAGGTGTACGTCCTGGCGGTAGTTCATCAATCACCGAAGTGTCCAAATCGCCATAGGCGGACATGGCTAAAGTTCGCGGAATAGGCGTTGCAGTCATCACCAATTGATGCGGTGTAGTGTGATTGGCACCTTTATTGCGCAAAGCCAGACGTTGATCGACCCCAAAACGGTGTTGTTCATCAATAATCACCAAACCTAATTTGGCAAATTGCACATTGTCCTGAAATAACGCATGTGTCCCAACCACCAAATTGGCGCTACCATCTTGAATGCTCAGTTCAGCCGCTGCGCGTGCTTTGCCTTTTTGTTTGCCAGACAACCATGCCACTGTTAAGCCCAATGGTTCAAACCATTTTTGAAAGTTCAGATAATGTTGTTCTGCCAAAATTTCAGTGGGTGCCATCAGCGCGACTTGCCAACCTTCTTCTAGCGCATGACACGCTGCGACTGCAGCGACCAGCGTTTTACCTGCACCTACATCACCTTGTACCAAGCGCAGCATGGGTTTATTACGCTGCAAATCCTGCATGATTTCTTGCGAAACCCGTTGCTGTGCGCCTGTCATTTGAAATGGCATGTTGCCGAGTAACGCAGGCGCTAGTTTTTGACTTGGGGAAAAGGCAGGTGAGGCAATTTGCTGAATATAAGCCCGTCGGGTCAGTAAACTGACTTGATGCGCCACCAATTCTTCAAAAATCAGGCGTTGCTGTGCAGGGTGAGAGCCTTGTGCCAATTGCAGCATATTGGCATTTAAAGGTGGATGATGAATATAATCCAACGCCTGCTTGAGTGCATAGCCATTGGTCATTTTTTCAGGCAGGAGCTCAGGCAAATCATCGCTATGCTGTGCCAAAGCTTGTTTGACGTATTCACGTAATTTGGCTTGGGTCAGCCCATCGGTGCTTGGGTAAATGGCAGTCAGTTGGGTTTTAGGCAGTGGGGTATGTTCAGTAATCAGTTGTAATTCGGGGTGATACATTTCCAGACCACGTGCTCCAACCCGTACTTCGCCAAATACTCTTAAACGATTGCCAAGTTTGGCACGATCTGTAATACCTTTATAAATATGATAAAAACGTAAGGTGATTTTTCCAAATTCATCTTCTAAATTGACAGCCATCGACTTGCGTTTACCCGGTGGAAAATCGACCCCTTTGACCACACCTTCGAGTAAATAGCTACGTCCCACGTTTAATTGGTTCATGGGGATGATCGTGCTACGATCTTCATAGTCACGCGGTAGATGAAACAACAAGTCATCTGTGGTGAAAATATTTAGTTTTTCGAGTAATGCAGCAGAGGCAGAGCCTACCCCTTGCAACTGATGGACTGCAGCCATGTCCCCTCAACTTCAAATGCTATGATTAGGTGCTGAATGCATATTCTATTTATTGGTTATGGTAAAACATCGCAGCGTGTTGCAAAACAACTATTTACGCTCGGTCATCAAATTACCACAATTAGCCGCAGTCCGAAAACAGATCCTGATATGACGCATCTGCTTCAGGATATTCAACAGCTCGATTTATCACAGATTCAACCTGTGGATGCCGTTTATGTATTACTTGCACCATCTCGGAATACGGTTTTGATTTCTGTAGAAGCGTATCAACAGACTTATGTAGATTCTGTTCAGCCGATTGTTACTGCATTAAAAGATCATCCTGTAAAGCGAATTATTGTGGTGTCATCTACACGGGTTTATGGTGAAAACGCAGGTGAATGTATTGATGATGATACTGTGCCTAAGCCGAGTGATGTGCAAGGTCAGTTGTTGTTGCAGATGGAACACTTGTGGCAACAGGCTTATCCTGAACAATGTGTGATTGTACGTCCTTCGGGTATTTATGGCACATCGGCAGCACGCATGCTCAAACTTGCGGAAAGCACACAAAGTTACCCGAATATACATTGGTCAAATCGGATTCATATTGATGATTTGGCAGGTTTTTTGGCACATTTACTTCACGTGGAACATCCAGAACCATCATATATTTGCAGCAATAACCAAGCTCAGCCTTTGCATGAAATGATTTTAAAGATTCAGCGTGAATTGAATTTACCTGAGTTGGTGTTGGAAGGTGAGTGTGAAACAGGGAAAAGGATTTTTGCTCAGAGGATGGTGGCGAGTGGGGTTGAATTATTCAATGTGTAATCATTTATCAAATGGAGCGTAAAACTCAGTCCTTCAGGTCAGAGATATAAGCGACACGACATGAAGTGTCGTTTGATTTAACTAAGGACTATTTTCCTTGAGTTTTGATTGTTAATATAAGTACATGAAA
>NZ_VOYC01000028.1:0-25687 GCF_013420425.1 Acinetobacter sp. YH01007
TTGTGCTGGCGACCATAGCAAGAGTGAACCACCTGATCCCTTCCCGAACTCAGAAGTGAAACCTCTTCGCGCTGATGGTAGTGTGGGGTTACCCATGTGAGAGTAAGTCATCGCCAGCTCATTATTCTAAACACCCTCAACTAATGTTGGGGGTGTTTTTTTATGCAAGAGAGAAAATAAAGTTAGAAAAACAATAATAAATTGAATAGAACTTCTGATTAAAATCTTTATGTCTTTTGATAAATCTGTGCTATACCTAATAAAACGGCATAGAAATTGCTTATCAAAAACTTATATATTAAGTTGTTGAAAAACATAAATTTAAAAGAGTGGGTGAAAATGAAGTTATCGGTTGGATTAAAAGTTGCAAACTCCTTGTCACTGACACCGCAGTTACAACAAGCCATTCGTTTGCTTCAACTTTCGAGCTTGGAACTTGAACAAGAAGTTCAAATTCAGTTGGACAGTAATCCCTTATTAGAAAAAGTCGAAGAACAAAGTAGTGTCGAAAGTTTATCCACCTTAGAAGAGCAAGAGCATGATCAAAAGGATTTGACTAAAGAATTAAATGCAGATCATCTACCGAATGACTTGCCTGTCGATACAGACTGGGATGATGTGTACACTCATTTACCCACGAGTTTGGGAGCAGCGGAATATGAAGAGCGCGAGGATAATCGTCAGGGACATTTAGGTTTAAAAGAGCACATGATGCAACAAATCAATCTGTTGCATTTTTCTCAAGTCGAGCAGCTCATTGCCTACTGTATTGTCGATGCTTTGGATGACAATGGTTTCTTGGATTGTGAAATATCTGAAATCACTACATCTGTGCAACATTTATTGATCTCCATGGAATACGAAGATGAAGTTGAAGACGATGAAGTTTTGGTGGTTTTGAAACATATTCAGCGTTTAGATCCGATTGGTATTGGTTCGCGTAATTTAGCGGAATGTTTATCTATTCAGCTTGAAAGTTTGACTGCAGATGTACCTTATCGGCAGGAGGCGCTGCAACTTTTGCAGCATTATGAGCTATTAATTTCGAATGATTTAGCCAAGTTAATTAAGCAAACGGGTTTAAGCGCAGATCAGCTTCAGCATGTAGTGGCTTTATTAAAAACATTGAAAGCACATCCTGGTACAGCATTTGAAGATCAGGAGTCAGACTATCAAATTCCAGATGTGGTGGTCAGTAAAAAGCAGGACCATTGGCAGGTGCAGCTGAATCCTGATGTTGTACCGAAGCTTAGAATCAATTCATTTTATGCCAATATGATTAAACGCGCAGATCAAAGCGAAGACAATCAATATTTGCGCAATCAAATGTTGGATGCAAAAAACTTTATTAAAAGTGTCGATGAGCGTCATAAAACTTTATTAAAAGTCGCAACCTGTATTGTGCAACATCAACGTGAATTTTTAGAAATTGGTGCTGAAGGAATGAAACCGTTGATTTTGCGTGATGTAGCTGATGAGGTGGAGTTGCATGAATCTACAGTTTCACGGGTGACCACTAATAAATATATGTTAACTCCACGTGGTTTATTTGAATTGAAATATTTCTTTTCAAGTCATGTTGGAACAAGTTCAGGTGGAGAAGCATCCTCAACTGCGATTCGCGCCAAGATAAAAAAATTAATTGCAGAGGAAAATCCACGTAAACCTTTGTCAGACAACACAATTGCAAACCTTCTTAAGGAAGAGGGAATTGATGTAGCACGCCGAACAGTTGCGAAATATCGTGAGTCATTAAATATTCCGTCATCTTCTGAACGAAAAGTCTTGATCTAATTTTTAAAATCGGTCTATTCTAAGGATTCATTATGACCAAATAATGAATCTTTTTTGAAGGAATAGTTAGACATGATTTAAAGTGACCGCTACAGTGATCTGTTATTTGGCAATCAATCATGTGAACTATGCCTTCCTAATCCTAATGAAGGTGAGGGATAGAATTATGCAAATAACAATTCGTGGACATCACTTAGCTATCACCCCTGCAATTGAAGAAAATATTCGACTTAAATTTGCACAAATGACCAAACATCTGGATCAGGTCAATAGTATGCAGGTGAAATTAAGTAAAGATCATCAAATCGATAAACATTCTAAAAAAGGCAGCGCCAATCATATTGCAGAAGCAATTATTCGTTTACCTGGAACGGAGCTTTTTGCGCAGGCTAGTGCAGATGATATGTATACTTCAATTAAGATGATGACAGAAAAATTAAAACGTCAGTTAGAGAAACATCGGAAGATGCAGTTGGATTATCAGCCTTTAGCCATCTAGTTAAAATGTGATTTAAAAAGAGGTTTTGGATAAACCTCTTTTTTTATTGCGATAATGTATAGGATTAATGAATTATTTTTTCTATTTATAGTAAAATGACAGGTTTTTACACCGTTGGTCCTATAAGAGGTCTTTGTGATGAATAGTGAACAGCTCACTGAAATTTTAAAAGCTGCTTTTCCAGAGGCTGAAGTTGCTGTAAGTGGGCAAGGCGGCAAGTTTGATCTTCGTATTGTAGATAATCAGTTTGAAGGTAAGCGTCCTGTTGTTCGTCAACAAGCAGTGTATGCACCATTGAATAGCTATATTGCCAGCGGTGAAGTTCATGCGGTTACAATTCGTGCAATGACACAAGAAGAATGGCGTAAAGCAAGCTTATTTGGAGCTTAATAATTTAATGGATAAATTTTTAATTCAGGGCGGTAATAAGCTCGAAGGTGAAGTGCGTATTTCTGGTGCAAAAAATGCAGCCTTGCCACTTCTTGCTGCAATGATTCTTGCAGAAACGCCAATTACATTGAAAAATGTTCCAAATTTAAAAGATGTAAATACCTTAGTGAAGTTGATCGCAGGCTTGGGCATTAAAATGTCTTATGAAGGCGATACAGTCATTGCAGATACATCAACGTTGGACAACAAATTTGCACCTTATGAATTGGTAAAAACCATGCGTGCTTCTATTTTGGTGCTTGGCCCATTGGTCGCGCGCTATGGTAGTGCAAAAGTATCTTTGCCAGGTGGTTGTGCAATTGGTTCACGTCCTGTCGATCAACATCTTAAAGCACTCGAAGCGTTAGGTGCAGAAATTGAAGTTGAAAATGGCTATGTAAATGCCAAAGTCAATGGTCGCCTTAAAGGTGGCGAAGTGGTCTTTGATATGGTCACTGTTGGCGGTACAGAAAACATTCTCATGGCTGCGGTATTGGCAGATGGTGTTACTACCATTCGTAATGCTGCGCGTGAACCTGAAATTACTGACCTTGCGCAAATGCTCATTAAAATGGGCGCTAAAATTGAAGGTTTAGATACCGATACTTTAGTGGTTACAGGTGTTGAACACTTGCATGGTTGTGAGTATTCGGTGGTTGCTGACCGTATCGAAACGGGTTCTTATTTGGCTGCGGCTGCAATTACAGGCGGTAAAATCAGAACCACACATACCGATCCTGCCTTGCTAGAATCTGTGTTAGATAAGTTTGAAGAAATGGGTGCGGAAGTCACACGTGGCGATGACTGGATTGAGCTGGATATGATGGGCAAGCGCCCTAAAGCCGTGAGTTTCAGAACTTTACCACACCCTGAATTTCCAACAGACATGCAAGCACAGTTAATGGCGGTGAATGCGATTGGACGCGGTTTTGCTACCATTTCGGAAACTATTTTTGAAAACCGTTTTATGCATGTCCCTGAGTTGTCACGTATGGGTGCCAATATTCAGGTAGAAGGCAATGATGCGGTGGTGACAGGCGTAGAAAAACTTTCTGCTGCACCTGTTATGGCAACTGATTTACGTGCCTCATTCTCGTTGGTGTTAGCAGCATTGGCGGCAGAAGGCGAAACATTGATTGACCGTATTTATCATATTGATCGCGGTTATGAAAATGTAGAACAAAAGTTACAAGGTTTAGGCGCCCAAATTAAGCGAGTAAATTGATGAATGACATGAGAAACGATGATCCAAATTTTGACGTCATGGGCAATTTTGATCATGGTTTAACTTTGGCATTAAGTAAGGGGCGAATTTTAAAAGAAACTTTGCCTTTATTAGAAACTGCGGGAATTAATTTACTGGAAGATCCAGATAAATCACGTAAGTTGATTTTCCCAACCACACATAAACAAGTGCGTATTTTAATTTTACGTGCCTCTGATGTACCAACTTATGTTGAAAATGGTGCGGCAGATATTGGGGTTGCGGGTAAAGACGTGCTGATGGAGCATGGCGCTCAAAATGTATATGAGCCGCTGGATCTGAAAATTGCCAATTGTAAATTAATGACTGCGGGCAAAGTTGGTATGCAGCGTCCAAAAGGTCGTTTAAAAATTGCCACTAAATATGTGAATTTGACCCGTCAATATTATGCCAGCTTAGGTGAGCAGGTTGATGTCATTAAACTCTATGGCTCAATGGAATTAGCACCATTGGTCGGTTTGGGTGATTACATTGTCGATGTGGTTGATACAGGTAATACTTTACGTGCCAACGGTTTAGAGCCGCTAGAAGAAATCTGTAAAGTATCTTCACGTTTAATTGTCAATAAAGCCAGTTTTAAGCGCAAGCAAGATTTGCTCAATCCAATTTTGGCACAACTTGAAAAAGCTGTGGCAGAACGAGAGTTGGCAAAACAATCTGCTTAACTTTGAACTTTGTATCCATCATCCTGCCTTCTCAAAAAACCGTCATTCAATGGCGGTTTTTTTATGTTCGTGCATGATTCTGTTCTTGAATTTCCATCAAAACATACTGCTTTCGCCATGTATAGACTCCCACAAAGCCCTAGAAACAAGGTAAACTAAACTTTTCTATCAAACCTTGTGGGTAAATTGATGCGACGTTTATCGACTCAAGATCAAAGCTTTAAACAGGCCTTTGCAGACTTGTTGGCTTTTGAAACTGTCAGTGATCCTGAACTTTTAAAAACTGTAGATCAAATTATTGCTGATGTGCGTCAGCATGGCGATGCGCAGGTTCTTAAACTCACTCAACAGTTCGATCGACATCCAGCGCATCAATTTTCAGAACTTGAGTTAAGTCAGGAGCAACTGAAAGCCGCATTTGATGCTTTAGATAACGAAGTTCGTGAAGCTTTGGAATTGGCTGCTGTACGTATTCGTGAATTTCACCAAGCGCAAAAGCAGGATGGCTGGACTTATGTTGATGCTTTGGGCAATACACTTGGGCAAAAAGTCACGCCATTAGATCGCGTTGGTATTTATGTACCGGGTGGTTTGGCATCTTATCCATCTTCTGTGCTCATGAATGCCGTGCCTGCGCATGTTGCTGGTGTACCTGAAATTATTATGGTGGTACCTGCACCGAATGGTGAACTCAATCCATTGGTTTTGGCGGCTGCATATTTAGCAGGGGTGACTCGTGTATTTACCATTGGCGGAGCGCAAGCTGTTGCTGCATTGGCTTATGGTACAGAAACCATCCCATCGGTAGATAAAATTACGGGGCCAGGTAACCGCTTTGTGGCGGCTGCAAAACGTGCTGTATTTGGTCAGGTTGGCATTGATATGATTGCTGGGCCATCCGAAATTTTGGTTTATGCCGAAGGTGAAAATAATCCTGAATGGTTGGCGATGGATTTACTTTCCCAAGCCGAGCACGACACGGTTGCACAATCTATCTTTATTACACCAGATGCGCAATTGCTGAATCAGGTTGAACAAGCGATTGAACAGCACTTGGCGAATTTGCCTAAAGCTGAAATTGCCCGCACTTCTATTGCAAATCGTGGTGCATTGATCTTAGTCAAAGATCGTCAAGAGGCGATTGAATTGATCAACCAAGTTGCGCCCGAACACTTGGAGTTGTGTATGGATGATCCACAAGTGATGGCAGAAGAAATTCGTCATGCGGGTGCGATCTTTATGGGGCGCTATACACCAGAAGCTATTGGTGATTATTGTGCAGGGCCAAACCACGTATTACCAACGTCGGGTACAGCACGTTTTTCATCGCCATTGGGTGTTTACGATTTCCAAAAACGCTCAAGTCTGATTATGTGTTCAGCTGAGGGCGTGAAAAGTTTGGCGAAAACCGCTGATATTTTAGCGAAGCAGGAAAATCTGGATGCGCATGCACGATCAGCACGTTATCGTTATCAATCATAAATAGCATTACAACCTCTCCCTGACCCTCTCCTAATAAAGAGAGGGGAATTTAAACCACACAAATTTTGTGTCTTTAGTAATGAAAATTCCTCTCCCTTTGGGAGAGGTTAGGAGAGGGTTTAAAGAGAATACAAAATGAATATCACAGCAGAACAAATGCGTTTTTGGAGCCCTGAAGTACGTGAGCTAGAGCCTTATGTACCGGGTGAGCAGCCAAAAATTCAAAATTTATTAAAATTGAATACCAATGAAAACCCGTATCCACCTTCGCCTAAAGTGGTGGAAGCGGTGCAAAAGGTTTTAGAAAACTCGGCAGATGCACTGCGTTTATATCCAGATCCAGATGCGTCTGAGCTTAAGCAAGCCATTGCGAAACAGCAAAATGTAGCTGTTGGAAATGTCTTTGTTGGCAATGGTTCAGATGAAGTCCTTGCACATATTTTTAAGGCTTTTTTTGTTCAGGAACAGCCATTACTGTATCCAGATATCACCTATAGTTTTTACCCTGTATATAGTCAATTTTTTGGGGTAAAAACTAAAATTTTGCCCTTAAATGATGATTTTGAAATTGTAGTTGATGACTATAAGCAAGCCAATGGTGGGATTATCATCACCAATCCGAATGCACCGACCAGTATTGCTTTGGGTTTAAGTGCTATTGAAGAAATTTTACAGGCCAATCCAAATTCAGTGGTAGTGATTGATGAGGCCTATGTCGATTTTGGTGCAGAGTCTGCAGTGAAATTGGTGGAAAAGTATGAGAATCTGGTGGTATGCCAAACCACGTCTAAATCACGTTCTTTGGCAGGTTTACGTGTTGGTTTTGCGATTGCGCAACCACATTTAATTGCCGCACTAGAAGCCGTAAAAAATAGTTTTAACTCCTATCCAATGGATCGTTTTGCAATTGCAGCAGCGGTGGCATCTTTTCAAGATCAGGCGTATTTTGAAGCGCAATGTCAAAAAGTTATTGCTAGCCGTGAGAAATTGGTGACGGATTTAACGAGCTTGGGCTTTAAGATATTGCCATCACAGGCCAACTTTATTTTTGCATCACATCCTCAACAGGATGCGGGTGATTTAGCTACAGCATTACGTGAGCGCGGTATTATTGTACGTTATTTTAATAAACCACGCATCAATCAATATTTGCGCATTACTATTGGTACAGATGAGCAAAATCAACGCTTGGTCGATACTTTAAAACAGGATATTTTGGCTTAATTGTTAAAATATAAATAGCAGCGAGTGAGGTTTCGAATTCACTCGCTTTTTTGTTTACTGCTATTGCGCAGGTTTGTACCAGCAGTTCAATAAGTCCAACATTGCTGAAACCTTGTCAAAACACTCTTGATATTCTGCTTCACAAACAGATGCAATCGTGACTCCACCGCCAGCCCATAATGAAACATTTTGCTGATATTTTTGAATAGAACGGATCAGAATATTCCAAGAACCCGTTCCATCGGCATCAAAATAACCCATAGAGCCGCAATAGGCGCCACGTGCTGCACCTTCGAGTTCATCTATAATTTGCATGGCACGAATTTTCGGCGCGCCTGTAATTGACCCACCTGGCAAGGCAGACATCAACACATCAAAAGGATTCATCTCGGCTTTTAGTGTTGCGGTCACTTCACTGACCATGTGATGCACTTGGTTAAAAGACTCAATATTGAATAACTTTGGCGTTTTGACGCTGCCAGTTTCGGCATAAACACTTAAATCATTACGTAATAAATCCACAATCATCACATTTTCAGCCTGATCTTTTTTAGATTCACTTAATTGTTGTTTCGATTGTCGGTCTAATTCAGGATCGCCATAACGTGGCATCGTGCCCTTAATGGGTTTTGTGGTAATTTTTCGATTTTCCTCAAAATCGATAAAGAGTTCGGGCGAACAACTTAAAATTTCAAAATCACCAATACGTAAATAACCTGCATAAGGTGCATTGGTCAGTTGCCAAAACTGTGCTGCAGTTGCTAAAAGTGGACCTTGAGCCTCAGCGCTAAACTCTTGCGTAAGATTAATTTGATAACAATCTCCTGCCACTATATAGTCTTGAACATGTTGAAAGGCGCGTTGGTAATCTGTGAAATTCCAGCGGGCTTGACACTTTTGGCTTAATTGGAACTGTTCAATTATGGTTGATTGAGTATATAAATTTAAAATAAAATCAAAGATTTGAGTAGCAGCATCGTCTGAACTATAAAAATACCAGCCATCAGTTTCTTGCTGTAAATAGCTTTTAAATTGACCTAAAAAAATACTTGGCTGGGGACGAGACTGCATATTGATGTGTTGCTGTGCTGCTGCATCATACGAAACAAACCCCATTACACTGCAAAATGGGGCGGTGTCAGCATCTTCTAAAGCACCGAGATGAGCTGTTAAATCTAATTGAGTTGGACTTAATTCATATTGATCCAATGCCGTTTTTTGAAAGTAAAAATGTTGATGGTTTTGCTGCACACAATAGCGTTCAGCCAAAAAAGCAATACGTGCCTTTCCATTATTTTGCAAATAAATACAATGTGAAAGTGCTGCCAAAGCTTGCAAAATTCTTGCAGCCTCATATTCAGGTTCACAGAATAATTTTTTAAAATGAGTAGGATAGGACATAAAGCGTAAACAGCTGAGAGATTTTAAAAGGCTATTTTACATGATTGCAGCAGATAAAAAGCAAATAACCGTTTGTCGGTAAGATGTGGATTGCGACCAACAGCAGTTGAACAAAAAATAACTCAGATATACCTTTGTATGTGCAAACCGGCTACTCAAGGAATGTGTGTCAGTGTTGTCCTCATCAAATAAAAACACAATCACTGGCACTGAGTGGTAAAACCAAAAAAATAATACTCTCGGGAGAGTAACAAGATGAAAAAATTTACTAAACTTGCTTTGGTATCATCAATCGCGTTAACGACAAATGCAATGGCAATGCAGGCAATGGACGATACTGCATTAAGCGCAACTACTGGTCAAGATGGTTTAAGCATCGGGATTGGTATTTCTAAAATCGAAATTGAAAAACTTTTAATCCATGATAACGATGGTTTGGTTAGTGATGGTGCCAAAGCAGCAGTTGCTCCTGTCTTAGATGCGAATGGTAATGTTGTAACTCCTGGTACACCAGCTGTTCTCGGTTCTCTAGGTGGCACAAACAAAGCTGGTGCAATTGTTATTAAAGGCAATGGTATTTCTGGGGATGCAAATGAAAAGCATGGTATTGTGATTGGTGCGAACTATGATAATAATGGTGCTTACTTATTAACTTCTCGTAACTTAGCAGACTTGGTAATTGATTCGGATGCTGGTACTAGTGGTACTGGTGGTGCATTTATTAATGTTGCAGCTCAAGTATCTGGCTTAGATATCAAGATTGGTGAAATTGGTGTATCTGCATCAAATGCTGAAAATACAAGTACGACCTCTATCCGCCGTGGTAATGATGATAAGAACTATAATGCAATTTTATCTGGCTTAACGTTAAAAACAGGTAAAATGGATGCCAATATTCAATTGGGTGCAGCGCCACAAGGTGCAATGGTTAAATTGAATACCAAAATGATTGGTGGTTTAGAAATTAAAAACTTAGGTATTTTGGATAACTCAACTAAAGGCAAAGCAGTTGGTTCTGTAAATGTTGGTGGCAATCCAACAGCTGTGACAACGAAGGAAGCGGGTGAAATCTTTATTGAAAGCATTAAAATTGCAGATGCAGATAGTAAAGATTTGACCCTAAATCAAGATATCCAAGTATTTAATGATGCTTATGTTGGCGGTGGTACTACTCTTGGTAAGGCTGCGCATATTCGCATTGTAAGCAATGACACTGGTGCCAAAGACCAATATATTAAAGGTATTCATTTAGGTAGTCGTACTGCTGCTTCTATTGGTGATATGGAAGTTCAAGGACTTCAAACTTACTACAGTACTTCTCAGGGTAGCTACACTAAGGGTGCTGTTATCACCATTTCAGGTCACTAATTTAAAAACTGAAAAAGCGCGTGAATTCACGCGCTTTTTTTTACAAATAAACTCATGAGTTCGCAAAAAAATATAGAAAGACCTTTTTTTTTTCTTTAAAACGAGTATCTTTCTAAATACAAGGAAGTAGAGTGAAAGCTCTAAAAATAAAAATATTAGGCAGGTATTGCCGAGAACTAAAAAGTAAAAATATATGTTAGAGATCGCTTTGGGCTCGGCATTGATCTATTACGCTGCCACACAAGCCTTTGATTTAAAAGAACAGCATCCTGAAACTGTGCGTTACACAGAAACTTTGGATTCTAGGAATAATTCCTTTACCCGTATGCACAGAGAGCCTGTGCAAATTAAACCTGCTTTAGAAGATCAATTTCGTGGAATTGTGCGCCAAGCCTATGACTATAGTTGTGGTTCAGCGGCTTTAACAACCTTGCTGAATGGTTATGTAGGAACACAATTAAACGAGCAACAAACCATGAGTGGTTTGCTGCGTTATGGAGAATACGAACGAATTATTGAACGTCGTAGTTTTTCACTATTGGATATGAAGCGCTTTGTCGCAGCTTTGGGCATGGAAAGTGGTGGATATCGCGGGGAATTTTCGGATTTAGTTAAACAAGGACAGCCTGCGATTGTGCCGATTTCCTATGCAGGTTTTAAACATTTTGTGGTGTATAAGGCATATAAAAATGGACGTGTCTATGTGGCAGACCCTGCATTAGGCAATATCAGTTTCGATGAAGAACGCTTTAAAGAAGTTTGGGAGAATAACACCTTATTTCTAATTAATGTCGCACCGCAAAATCGTCAAACTATGTTGGCATTACAAGAAAAAGACTTGCGTCATGTGGAAGACGCAACAGTGAATCGTTATGCCTTTGTTGATATTCAATATCCACAATTTGCGATGGAAAAAATAGCCGATAAAGCATCGACAATACGTCTAGAGCGTAATGTAAATAAAGATTCTGAAAATTACGGACAGTACGAGCATCGTTTTTTAAGACTCTACTACAAAAACAAATAATCAGTTGTTCACGAAATACAAAAATAAAAAATGGAAGGGGTAAATCATGGATCGTAAATGGATGAATAAAACCTTATTGGCTCTCAGTATTCAAATGGTATTTGGGGTGGCTTATGCCGCAGAGGAGCCGCAATTAGGGGAATATGAAACCACAACTGAACAGGCAGAAGTATCAGATACAGCAGCATCAACTGCAGATACAAGTGCTGAAACAAATAGTGCGGTTGTCGCTGCAAATGGTGCACAAGCAGCATCATCTGCTTTGCAACAGCAAGAGGGCGACGCAACCAAAGAGGCGAATTTAGAGGAAGTGTTTACCTCGAATGAGCGTCAATATTCCCTTATGAGACAAGGTGAAATTTCATCTTATTATGATATTGATTATACCTATCATCGTGATACGCAGCTCGACCTTGAAATGGCTCAAGGTCAGTTGTATCAGCTTCGTGTGCAAGAAAATGCGTCCCACGCATTAACTAACACCTTCACCGCACAATATGGTTTGCGTGACAATTTAACTTTATCTGCTTCTGTACCATTGGTTGCAAAGTCAGACTTGTTAAAAGATGCCACGGCAGCAGGCTTGGGGGATATTTCTTTAGGTGCACGTTGGGAGCCATTCCCATTAAAAGCGGGGCGTTTACCTTTAATTTTATTCGCAAATTTATCGACCAAAACGGGGGATAGTCCTTACGAGATTAATCCTGTTAAAGATTTATCAACAGGTAAGGGTTACTACTCTGCAGGCATCGGTGCAAGTACGCGTAAGTATATTGACCCAGTTGTATTGTTTGCTTCTGCTTCAGCCAACTATGGTTTTAAAGAAAGCGGTCTCAATCAAATTCGCGGTAGCCGTATTATTGAAGAGTTTGAGCCAGGTATTAGTGGTGGTTTTGCTTTTGGTTTTGCTTATTCGTTTAACTACGATGTGTCGATGACCATGTCCTATCAGCAAAGCTTTAATACAGGTTCGGAGTTTACTTATCATACGGGTGAAAGCTATTCACCTGCAGACCAGACCAGTTCGACTTTGGCTATTTCATTAGGCGTTCGCGTTTCACCTGAAACCATTGTGAATGGTACGGTAGGAATCGGTCTGACCGAAGACGCGCCAGACGTATCACTTGGTTTGTCATTCCCACTGGATATTCTCGGTTTCGGTAAAAAAATTCGCTAAGAGGCTAGTCGCATGAAAATGATACGACTTCGCCCGTTAGTGACTGCAATTATACTGTCGGGCTGTTCAGGGGCTGCTTTTGCGCAGCTTGGACAAAACTTATCTGTCGATATTCGTTCTTTGACTATGGGGAATGCGGTCACTGCAGATCCTCCTGGTATTAGTGCGATTCACTTTAACCCTGCTGCACTGACCAAGATTGAAGGTTTGCAAACAGATGTGCAAGGGGTGTTGGCACATTTTGATGTACAGCGTGAGCTTTCCGTTCCAGCAGGTTATGACGTATTTGGTTATTCTGATGACCCTGTGGTGTGTAACGATGGACCAGAAATTTTGGCCGATTTTTGTACCGATTTTAAAGGTACAGTACAAGCCGATGTAGAATATCCAACGCTGTATGTCCCGATTCTGAAAAAATTTGTCGATTTGGGTAAAGGCATGCCACTGGCAGCGCCAACCAACGGTATTGCCTATAATCCACCAGGTTCCAAAGTGACCTTTGCCACCGCATTATATGCGCCGTTGATTGCGGGCTTTGGTGCCGAAAATGGTAACCCTGGTAACTTTATGGGACAACAGGTTGCCTTAGAGCGTATTACTTATCTTTCTCCATCTATCGCCTATCAAGTCAATGATGAATTGTCAGTCGGTGCGTCAATAGGGATGTCTTACCAAGCCATCGCCATGAATACCGATTTACGCTTCCCGAATGAACTGATCGGGATGTTACGTATGGTGGATGAAGTGGTCTGTACGCCATTTAAAGAAAACGCCAATATCATCACCGATATTTTGTTGCTCGGGATTTGTAATGCCGAAGAAGGCATGAATCCATTTTCCCGTTTTGGGCAAATGCAACTGGCGGTTGAGCAAAGTTTAAGCCCGAGTTATAACTTGGGTATTTTGTGGGAACCGACAGAAGATTTTAGCTTTGGTATGGTGTATCAGAGTGCAGCTAAAATGCGCTTAAAGGGCAAATATCATATTGATAACTCGAAAGCACCACGTGAGTTAATTAATGGTTTGATGTCTTCACCAACAGGTCAGATTTTAGCGGCAATTTTAGGTTTCCCAAGTTATATTCCAGCCAGTGAGTCTGGTTTGGTTTCTATGGATTTTGAATATCCTGCGCACTTTCAAGCGGGGATAAAATATAAAGTCATGCCTGATTTACAAGTCAATTTTGATGTGGGCTGGACTGACTATAAAGCATGGGATAAATTCAAATTCGAGTTTGACCGTCAAATCTCGGCATTAAAAATTGCAAAATTGCTTTCGGAGCATGTGTCTGATGACAGTTTAGCTTTGCCATTAGAGTTTAAGTCACCGTGGAACTGGGGTGTTGGCATCGAATATTCAGCCACAGACCGTTTAAAACTGCGTGCGGGTTATGAACCACGTGGTAGTGCGATTCCTGACAATAAACGTAACACTATGGTACCAATTAATAATGCACGTTTATTCGGTCTGGGTGTGGGATATCGTTTTGATGCAGATACAGACCTTGATTTATCCATCGGCTTTTTACAAAGTAAGGATAAAATTCCAGCCAATACCAGTAGCTTAGCCAATAAGGAAGGTGTGAATAACCTGCTGTTAAACCCTTATGCGGGTTTGAATGTGAAAACGGATACAAAAATTACAATTCTTGGATTGAGTTATAGAACACGATGGTAAGTTCAGTACGGAAAATAAAACGGACTTTATTTTCAAAGTCGATACTCACACTGATTTTCAGTATGGGATCGGTGTGTTACGCGAATCAGTTTTACACCATTATTGGACCAGATGGTCGTCCAATTGTGGTGCAGCGTAATGCTGCAGAAAAAAAGCAAACGATACAGGCGTTGGAAACCGCACAACAGCAAAAGCAAGTCCAACAAAAGCAACTACAAGAAAACCAACAACAAGACCAGTTTAAGCAAGACAAGGTGCATCAAGTACAGCAGATAACTGCTCAAACATCCGTTCAGGTATCTAAAAATATTTCTGTTCAGGCGAGCAAGCAACTGAATTTGTCTAAGCCGAATATCTCAGAACAATCCGCTATGTCACAAAATCAGGCTAGTCAAAGCAAAGAGAACTCATCATTGCGTGCATCACACACTGAGCCAAATGCAGTGCAGCAAGATATTTCCAGTGCGGAATCTGTTCATCAAACAGGATTGGCAAAAGAAGCAGCGATCAACAAAGTCGCGGTAAAACCATCTGTACTAGAGGATTTACAACAGCTTCCTCAGCAATTTGCGATTGATCCATCCACAGTGTCTGTTTCTAAAAAAACACCAGATCAAGCATCGCATGCATCTGCCCAACAAACGGGTTTTATGGAGATGGCGGGAGAACAGTATGTTAAAAGTGAGTATTTGGAAGATCAGGAGTTTAATTTAGAAGGAAAAAAACGCTTTTATAGTATGCCAGAAGGCATAATTGACACAAAAAATGGCGGTGGTGCTCGTATGCAAGTGGTCGAACGTGAACGTGGTGTAAGCCGTTCCGTTCTCAATAAATTATTTAAAAAGCAATCGGTTGCTGAGCCTCACGCTATTGTTTTGGCTGCAGACTATTATCGTGTTAATCAAGCTGAAGCAATTGAGGGTTTGGGGCAGCAATGTTTTGCTGAAAGCAAAAAAAATAAAGCTAAAACCTTAAAAGCACAACAAGATTTAAATTTGTGGCCTAGAGCTCCCTTAACCGAAAAATTTGATTATGAATTGGTGAAGTTAGAAGGCAATATTCAAAATATTCAAATCAACTCTTATGCCATGAAGCAAAATCAACCGACCTTTTATTGGCCGTTTGTGGTTTTTCTGGATCAAAAAGGCTGTGTGATTGAAGGTGCAGGTGGTTTTAGAAATCAGGATACTGCAGGCAATGTCTTACGACACGAGGTAATAGAAGGTATGCTGCAACTTCCAAAAAATAGCCACTATGTATTATTAACGCCATTGGCTTCTGCAGTGGATATGGAACATCGCGCGCTCAGTAACCAAGGGCAATTAAAACTCATTGCGATACGCTAACAACAATAAGAGAATTCAGGATGAAAACAAGACATATTTTACCTTTTGCAACGACAGCATTGATGGCGGCATTGAGTGGCTGTGGTGGAGAAAGTGCCAATATTAATCCAGAGCCTAATGCTGTGGCGTATATCAACGGGAGTTGTGCCAGTACAGCAAAAAACTGCGTGGAATTTGCATTGGATTATCCTGTGGATGGTTTGAATTTTACCTGTAGCAGTGATACCAGTAAAACCTACATCACCATGATTGAGCCGAAAAGTAATGCGGCAACAGGTAAATGTAGTGAAGGAGATAAAGTCCACTTCTTTATTCAGGAAAAGACCAATCAATATATTGATTTAGGGACAGTATCATTGTCTGATATTGGAATGGTCAGTACTGCAGGTGCGGGTTATCCACGTTTAAGTGTGTTAGATATGGCACGTGGATTAACAGGACGCCAAGCAACGAGTTTAAGTAGTAGTGACGAAACGATACAGGTCGCGACTGCAATTGTACGCTTGCTACAAGCACTTTCTGTTGAAGGTGGAGGAACCATTGCAGGTGATATTCAGCCTTTAACGATTACGACACTCAAAAAAGAACAATTGGCAAATATTGCTGAGTCCGTTGAGGTTGGTGACTATCGTTCAGGGGCTTATGCCAGTATTTTACGCCCGTGGGTAGATGTGTCACAGGTATCTCAAGATGATGCTTATCAAGCATTAAACACCTTGGTTTACATGAATAACTCGGCATCTTATCAAGCTAACTATCCAATTTTAGCCAAAGAAGATTCACAATTACCACAAGGTTTATATGGCTGTAATTTGGCAGACTGTAAATCTACGGTCGCAGATTTGAAACACCTCATTGGGCAATATCAACTAATCACAGACCGTTCTGGATATACCTTCGGTTATGGTATGCAATGGAAAGGTGCGGTGTCTGCAAACACGACCAACCCAATTTTAACGGTGAGTGGTGAATTGATTCGTAAAGTACGTCCTGAGCGTATGGTAGCAGCAGCACAAACCACATGGGTCAACCCATTGAATAAACGTATTCAGGGGCCATTCCGTTTTAGTGTGAATGACAATGCGGCTGATGATTTTAAAATTACCCAAGGTAAGGTGTTTAATGATTATTTAATTGCAGGCACGGAAGGTTTTTATAAATTATTGACCAAATCTACAACAGCGAATCCTGCAGATTATGGTCAATGGCAACAAACCATAGGTACCGATCAGTTCAAAGGTTCTTTTGATGCCTATAAATTCTTTTCTGTGAACTTTTTGGATAATCGCGTTTTTAAAACCCAGAAAAATGTACCTTTAGGCAGTCGCTATATTTTCCCAATTTATGCAACCTTGACCTTTAATTTTGATGGCGGAACGACGACAGATAGCATCAAATTAGGTGTTGTTTTAGATGAAGATGGCAATATTCGTACAGATATAGCACCAAATGCCACAGAAACCGATATGTCTGGTCAGTGTGCAGCAATTCGTCAGTCTGGTGCTGAATATGTTGATACAAATGGTGTGCAGCAATACCGTATAGGTGTGTTAGGTGCAACCGATATCGACAATAAAGCAGTTACTTTGCGTATGATTTTGGCCAATCCAATATTTCATAAACTTGATGGCGCAGTCATTGGTTTGAATACCAAAATTGAAGCGGTTGAAGGTGGAAATGGTCAAGTGGTGGGCGGTGCACGTGCCAATATTGGCAATTTAGTTGCAGCCAACTCTACACGTATTACATTGTCTGATTTCAATGGCTCAACAGTGAAGTGGAGCAATATTTATCATGCGCAACTTGCAACTTACGTGGCTCAAAACCCAGCTTTAGCAACCGATACAGATAAAGCTTTGGTGAAAGCCCAAGGTGGAGCTGTAAGTCTAGATGTTGCCGAATGTTATAACCCAGATAAAGTGCGTATTTAGCATTAATTTCCTATGATATAGAGATGAAAATAGCTCACTACTCAGTGGGCTATTTATTATTCAGATTTTAGCTTGATTCAAATGAACATCATGTGGGGTTTTTAACCCGTATGATCGGTACGTGAACCTAAGGTTTCTAAGTGGGTCGTGAAATGGTTGTTTTTTCGATCTGCAAAGTAGTGTTGTAAAGTACGTTCTACACTTGGGAAAGCCAATTCAGACCACGGAATTTCATCTTCACTAAACAAGCGTGATTCGATGGTTTCTTCACCTGCACCAAATTGACCATTCAACAATTGAGCTTTGAACAGCACATAAATTTGCCCAATCCGTGGAATGTTATACATGCAATAAAGTTGTTCGATTTCAATTTCCGCTTCGGCTTCTTCGCGGGTTTCACGGGCAGAACCTTGCTCCATGGTTTCAAACATTTCCATATAGCCTGCGGGTAAAGTCCACAAACCATAGCGTGGTTCAATTGCACGACGACACAACAATACTTTATTTTCCCAAACGACCAATGCACCACAAATGACTTTTGGATTGACATAGTGAATATTGCCACATGCGCTACACACTTGACGTAATTGCTGATCGCCAAGCGGAATTTTCGTTGTTGTTTTTTGTCCACAATTTCCACAAAAGTTCATAGTGATCGTCATTGTTGAAGGGAGTTCTCAGAATAACTGAAAATTTCAACTTTGGCATCCTCTCTATCTATTGCCCACCTATTTCAGCTATGATGAAAACTTAGACAAGGAGAATTATAAGGCATGATTGATCATTCGCTCACGCATCTATTACAGCAACGTTTGCGCTTTTCTAAAACGTTCATGGAAGCGCATGCAGCGGTATTGATTGCCATTACCGACGAGTCTGATCCAAAGGTATTGCTAACCCGCCGTTCTACCTTACTCAATAATCACGCGGGTGAGGTGTCTTTCCCTGGTGGCAAACGCGATCCGCAAGATACCAGTAATATTGTGGTGGCATTGCGTGAAGCGCAGGAAGAAACTGCATTAAATCCATTTGAAGTGCAGTTGATTGGTGACTTGCCAATGCAAAAAGCCCGTAATGGAATGTTAGTCAAACCTGTGGTGGGGCTGATTCCCCCAAAAGTAGAACTAATTGCACAACCTTCAGAAATTGATCGGATCTTTTTTGCTTCTTTACAGCATTTGATGGAAGCGCCACCAACGCCGTATGAAGTGAGCTTTGCACAACAAAAATTATATTTTCCGAGCATGCAGGTTGAAGATGAAGTGGTTTGGGGTTTAACAGCGCGGATGTTGGTGTCTTTATTTGAATATGGTTTGGATTATCGTAAAGAATGGCCGTTTTTGTTAAATTCACCAACATTTAAGAAATAGAAAAATTTTGATGTGAGGATAGGAAGGAACCATGTTGTATAAATTTAAAGGATATGCGCCTAAAGCCATGCAGCAACCGTGGGATGGTTGGGTGGCGGATAATGCCACGGTCATTGGTCAGGTTGAGTTGGGGCAGAAAGTCAGTATTTGGTTTGGGGCTGTGATACGTGCCGATAACAGTAAAATCAAATTGGGTAATTTTAGCAATGTTCAGGAAAATGCTGTATTGCACACCGATGCAGGCATTGAAATGCAGATTGGTGATTATGTGACTATTGGACATCAGGCGATGTTACATGGTTGTACCGTGGGCGATAACAGTCTGATTGGCATTAATGCAGTGGTACTGAATCATGCGGTGATTGGTAAAAACTGTATTATTGGCGCGAATGCTTTAATTCCTGAAGGGAAAGTGATTCCCGATAATTCTGTGGTGATGGGTTCTCCCGGTAAAGTGGTTAAGACTTTGGATGAGTCTGCAGAAGCACGTTTAAAAATGAGTGCGCTGCACTATGCTGAACATTTTCAGCATTTTGTAAACCTAGAGCCTGCAACACTCTAAAATAGAATTTGCATCGTTTAGTCAAACGCATTTTTTAGCTGTAATTACATAGAATTTTATACTCAGGAATTGCAATCTAAGGGATGTAAATCCTCGCGTGAATTTCAGGAGTGGAGTATCATAACGCCAATTTTTGATATTTACTCCTTGAAGGTTGTGCATGAAATTGCTGGCATTGGAAACTGCCAATGAGCAGTGTTCCGTTTCGATTGTAGATGAAACACAGGAACTCTTTTTTCAATTAGATGCGCGAGCAAAAGCACAAACGCAAACCATCTTACCGATGATTGAGCAAGGCTTTGCTGAAACTCAAATTAGTACGGCTGATCTGACTGCAATTGCCTTTAGCCGTGGCCCGGGTTCTTTTAGCGGTGTGCGAATTAATGCGGCAGTCACGCAAGCTTTGGCGTGGGCGCATGATGTGCCTGTAATTCCTGTATCGACTTTGCAGGCATTGGCGCAGGCGGCTTATCGTCTTGAAGGATTAACTGCGGTTACGGCTGTGTTGGATGCACGCATGAATGAAGTGTATATCGCCAGTTATGAGCTAGATGCACAAGGAATTATGCAGGCGGTTGATCAGGAACAATTATTGAATTATAGCGATGCTGCACAGGCGGTACGCTTTGAATTAGTCGGTTCTGGGGCGGGTCTGATTGATCAAGAACAAATACAATACAAAGGCTTAAGTGCAAGCGCACAAGATATTGCTACTATTGCACGCGTCTGTGCACAGCAACAGCAATGGGTCAGCGCAGAACAAGCATTGCCTGTTTATTTACGTGACAATGCTTGGAAAAAAATTCCAGAACAAGGCAAGGCATAATTAGGGTTATTTATGGATCTTTTACTGCTGCTCAAAGCGGCAATTATGGGTATTGTAGAAGGGATTACCGAATTTCTACCCATTTCTAGCACAGGACATTTGATTCTAGCTGCAGAGCTAATGGACTTTTGGACCAAAGAAAAAAGCGATGTATTTGTGATTGCCATTCAAATGGGAGCAATTGCAGCGGTCATATATGAGTACTGGACACGTCTATGGGGCGCAGCCACAGGCATGTTTACTGGCGAAGAAAAAGGTCGACGCTTGGGCTTTGGTCTGATTATGGCATCTATTCCAATTATTCTGATTGGATTGACCTTTGGGCAGACTGTAAAAGAATTACTCTTTAATGATGTTGCCGTGGCGATTGGTTTGATTATTGGCGGTTTTATTATTATGTGGATTGAAAAACATCCACCACAAGTACGTGCCCATGAGGTTGAAGAACTAACTTATCGAGATGCTATTTGGATTGGTCTAATTCAGGTATTGTCGCTGATTCCGGGGACTTCGCGTTCAGGTGCAACCATCATTGGTGCGATGTTCTTGGGTGTATCGCGAAAAGCAGCAACTGAGTTTTCCTTCTTTTTGGGAATTCCTGTCATTATTGGCGCAGGCTTGCTCGACTTATATCAAAGCTATGATGTATTCCAAACTACTGAAGATTGGACCGTACTCAGCTTCGGGATCATCGTCTCTTTTGTTTCCGCACTTTTGCTGATCCGTGCATTGGTGGCTTATGTGGCGAAACGTGATTTTATGATTTTTGCTTGGTATCGTATTGCTTCAGGTTTAATCATTTTATTGTTCGCATTCACAGGCTGGAAACTATGGTAAGCGAACTTCGCTTATACACCGAAGCCGAGTGGCTCACTCAAGCACAGCATTATTCTGCTGTGCTTTTGTCTAGAGGCGTGCAAACGTGCATTGAAACAGTAGAAAAACTCAATGCGCGTTTTTTGCGTTTGAACCCTGAATTGGCATTGTGTGTAGATGCTGAAGGGTTGTGGTTGTGTGCCAATGGCATGAAAATGCAACCCGATTGGAAAGCTGAAGTTGGGCGATTGAAACGTGCCTCTTTAAAATCGGAAATGATTGCTCGTGCCTGTAATTTGTCGGAAAAACCAAGCCTGATTGATGCTACGGCAGGATTAGGACACGACAGCTTACTCATGGCACACTTGGGTGCTCAGGTCACGTTGTTGGAGCGTCATCCTATTCTTTTTACTTTGTTGGAGGATGCTAAACGCCAAGCCGCAGATGATCCTTTTTTAGCAAGTGTTGTTGCCCGTATCCAGTTGGTTTTTACAGATTCAGCAGATTATTTACGCAACTGCGCAGCGCAGGGCAAAGTGGTTGATGTGGTGTATTTAGACCCGATGTTTCCGCAGCGAGATCAACATCAACAGGCGCAGAAAAAGCAGGCACAAGTCAAAAAACAAATGCAGTTATTACATTTGTTGTTACCTGAAGATGGTGAAATGGATTTAGGTGATCATTTACTGGGTTTGGCACAGCAAATTGCCAAACGTGTTGTGGTGAAGCGTCCACGTTTAGCAGTGTTTTTGGCGGGGCAGGAAACCACACATCAATGGCAGGGTGATGCTTGCCGATTTGATGCCTATTTCCAAGCAAATTTGAACAATGGGTAGATTTCTACCACTAAAGCAGTGGCAAGGCGTTCAATGCTTCTATAATGCGCAAAGATTTGTTATATAGTTAAAATTGACAATTGATAATTACGACGACAAGCATAAACTTGGAGTGTGGAAACGCGAGCTGCGATTAACAGAATCCTATGATTGACTTCAAACCCTCCATTAATTTTTGGCACGATTTTAAAAGCAACCAAGCCGCAGGCGTTTGGTTATTTTTGGGTTCGCGACGCTCTTTGCAAATTATTCGTCCTTCTATCTTACAACTGATTTTTTGGGGGATTTTAGGTGGTCTTGCCAATACCTTATTCAGTTGGTTGGTCGCGGGAGAAGTGGGTGAATTTAACCCACAAGGTTTGGTCAGTTATGCCTTGTGGCCCTTTATTGCCTTAATTGTCGGAATTATTCTTTCTCAGCGTGTCAATAACCCGCGTTTATTGTTAGTACCTGCTTTGTTGTGGTTGGTATTAGATACTCACGTTGCATTATTACAAAGCTTGATTCAATACATGGGCATGATGGATGTCTTGCCGTATGTGTTATATGACTATTTACCTACCATTTTTATGGTGCTGTTTGTTTGGCAAAGTTTGGCAGTAGTGTGGGTGTTTTCACGTGAGCTGCATTGGCCGTGGTGGGAACGTGCGCTGATTGTTTTAGCGACCTTATTCACTTTGGTGGTTTGGCAAATGTCAGTGAAAAGTCAGCCCATTTGGAAGGTAGAAGAAGTTCCACCAAGTCTAAGCGAAGCAGCTTTTTATGCACAAAGCCGTGTGCTAAATAAAGCTTTAGACAGTATTCAATATGGGGAATTTGCTCAATCGCATTGGTACTTTTTAGGGGTTGCAGGGGCGAGTTATCAAGACGTATTTATGTCTGAAATTGAGCGCATTCGTGAACAGTTTGATACCCGTTTTGGTACTTTTGGGCGTTCGATGGTGTTAATTAATAACCCAATGACCCGCAATGTAATTCCAATTGCTTCGCAAACCAGTATTGAATTAGCGCTGCGCCGTATTGGACAGCGCATGAACCGTGAAAGTGATGTGCTGTTTTTATATATGACCTCACACGGTTTAAAAGATCATTTTGAAATTGAAAATGCACCACTTGACTTAAATCAGGTCGATCCGAAATGGTTACGCGATACTTTGGATAAATCGGGTATTCGTTGGCGTGTGATCGTCATTTCAGCCTGTTATTCAGGTAGCTTTGTATCCGCCTTGCAAGATGATAATACCTTGGTGATTACTGCATCGGCAGCAGATCGTGAGTCGTTTGGTTGTTCAAACGAAGCTGATTATACTTATTTTGGTCGTGCCTTTTTTGATCAGGCTATGCGTGAACAAAACTCTTTTGCTAATGCTTTTAATGAAGCCAAAGTGACTGTGGCGAAATGGGAGCAAGCGCAAGGTTTTGAACCTTCAGAGCCACAATGGGCAATTGGTAAAAATATGGAATTGATGTTGCCACAATTAGAGCAGCGTTTGTTTCCTCAAAAAAGTGTTGCAACATCGGCTGAAATTCAATTGAGTGCACAATCTGTTCAATAAGCCAAAGAGGAGAGGGTGATGGAGTTAATTCAGAACAACCGCTGTTTTGAGGGTGAGCAACGGATTTATCGTTTTTATTCAAATGCTTTACAGACTGAAACTCAGTTTGGCATTTTTTTACCAGAACAAGCTTTGGCGGGGCAGGCGTGTCCTGCGGTATTTTATTTGGCGGGTTTAACGTGTAACGAAGAAACCTTTGCGATTAAAGCACATGCGCAGCACATGGCAGCACAATTGGGATTAATCTTGATTAGTCCAGATACTTCACCACGTGGTGAAGCTGTTGCGAAAGGCGACCATTGGGATATTGGACAGGGTGCAGGTTTCTATATCAATGCGACACAATCACCGTGGGCGGCACATTATCAAATGGAAACTTTTGTCACCGATGAGCTTTATCAATTGGTGCTGCAACAGTTCCCAATTCAGGCACAGCACGTTGGCATCATGGGGCACAGTATGGGCGGTCATGGTGCATTGACCCTCGCGTTTAAATATCCTGAAAAATTTAAGTCAGTGTCTGCTTTTGCTCCGATTTGTGCGCCAAGCCAATGCCCGTGGGGTGAAAAAGCGTTTTCGAATTATTTAGGTACAGATCAGCAAGTATGGTTACAGCACGATGCGACTGCTTTGGTGCAGGCCAAAGGTGCATTGTTCAGTGAAATTTTGATTGATCAGGGATTGAAAGATCAATTCTACAGTCAGCTCAATCCTGCATTATTTCAGCAAGCTTGCGATGCGGTTGGGCAAAAATTGAGTTTGCGGGAACATGCAGGCTATGATCATGGCTATTATTTCATTCAAAGCTTTATAGATCAGCATTTGCAATTCCATGCGGTACAATTGCAAGCGGACTAAGCCAAGTACTCAATTTTACGCATTGATTTTTAAACTTTTCTAGGCAAGTTGTTCACTTTTTATTAGAATGTTGAAGACTTGCTTTTTTACCATTTGGAAACATTGCTCATTTGGGTTTGAGTGTCTGGGTAAAATAACGACCGCACAATAAAATAAATAAGGCATCACATGCACAATTCAGAATGGGATTCACCACAACAAGCAACGCCATCTTCCCCGTTTTTTCCAGTGGAACCGACAACGCCACCCGCACGGAATCCATTACTTGGACGGATTCATCATTTTCAGTTTCATGGTAGTGCCTCAGAGTATTTTGGTATTTGGATTGTCAATATTTTGTTGATGATCGTGACCTTTGGGTTGTATGCACCGTGGGCAAAAGTACGTCGTTTGCGCTATTTTTATGGCAATACCGAATTAATCAAACGTCGTTTTGATTTTACAGGCATCCCACATAAAATTTTATTGGGACGTTTAATTGCCATTGGAATTTATGTTGCGATCTCGGTGGTTTCCAATTATGAACCGTACCGGGTTTGTCGGAGACTTTTTTATTTAAGTTAGGCCACCTGACCTAACGGGTTAATCTTATCATAGTACATTGCTTCAAACTCAAAAGGTGATACATAACCCAGTGCACTGTGTACACGCTTTTTATTGAACCAATCTACCCAGTTTAGTGTCGCAAGTTGTACATCCGCTAAACCTTGCCAATCCGCTTTTAAATATTCAATCACCTCTGTTTTGTATAAGCCATTCACCGTTTCAGCCAAAGCATTATCGTATGAATCACCGGTCGTACCGACTGATGCTCGTAAATTTGCAGCTTCTAAACGATTGGTATAGCGAATAGAAAGATATTGAACACCTCTATCGGAATGATGAATCACATTCTTTGGCATGCCTCGATCGTGCAATGCTTGCTCAAGTGCATCGAGCACCATATCTGTATTCATACGTGTTGATACTTTCCATCCAACAATTGCTCGCGAGAACACATCAATAATAAAGGCGGTATAGACCCAGCCTGAATGAGTTTGAATATACGTAAAGTCACTCACCCACAGTTGGTCAGGATGATCAGCATTAAAATTACGTTTCACTAAATCATCTGCTCTTTTTTGATCATCTCGGCTACGGGTGGTTTGTTTATTCTTACCACGCCAAACACCTTGTATAGCTAGCTTCTGCATCAATCGAGCAACTGTACAACGTGCGATAACATAACCTTCACGTTTCAATTGTTGCCAGACCTTACGCACACCATATCGACCTGAACTTTCTTTCCAAATTCGTTGAATTTGTTCAGCATGATGCTCATCATGTAGATCTCGTTTCGCTCGATGTTCTGGATTGTCAGCGAGATCTAAAGTTCGGTAATAGGTTGAAGCTGCGATCGGTAAAATCCTACAAATCGCATCAACACCATATCGATCTTTATTGTTATGGATGAAATCCACCATTATTTGTGTGGGCGGTCGAGCTCCGCCTGGGCGAAAAAAGCGGCTGCTTTACGTAGAATTTCATTGGCACGTTTTAATTCTTTAATTTCACGTTCCATTTGCTTCATTTTTTCTTG
>NZ_VOYC01000029.1:0-25171 GCF_013420425.1 Acinetobacter sp. YH01007
TTCAGTTAAAATCATTTTGAAGCTTTAATCTAAACTTCCAAATCTGGCTCATCAATTTTCTGACTTAAATTTCGCTCAAATAAACTTCGAGTAATTTAAACCAATCAATCAATGAAATATGTTCGATTAATCAATCAGTAAAAATCCACACAAGTTGTTCTTCATAATCTCTTAATGATCTTCTCGATGCTTCGTCAGCATCAAGCTAGGTCGGCTATATTACGCTTTATTTCCATAAAGTCAACATGCAATGTTGATTTTATTTTCAAACCCATCTACTCAAAACAAACTCAATTAATCTTAAATCAATCAACCAAGCTATTGTTTTTCAACAAGTTTTTATCAACATCGCCGCCGATGGATGTGCATTATAGGCCAAATATTTTGCCATGCAAGGCTTTTTGTAAAAGAAATATATCGAGTGTTTATTTTATAAACCCCAAAACAGATAAGCCACTGTTTTATCTCATAAATTTATTTTAATAAAAATCTGCGCAATTCTTCAAAATACAATCACAAGATTTAATCTATTGTTTTATATGAAATTATTCTAATAAAAAAGTAAAAAGCAGAGCCTAAGCCCTGCTTTTGGTTTAAATAAAGTTCAAATTAGAACTTCATACTGATACGCGCCCAATAGTTACGGCCAATATTGTTAAATTGCTCATTCGCAGCAAAACCCAAACCCGCATTACCCATTTTGTTTAGATGCTCGGTATAAGTTTTATCCAGTACGTTATCAATACCCACAGACATATCAACACTTTTATTGAGGTTATAGCTGCCGTTTAAAGACAATACGCCAAAGCCACTGCTTTCTTTCACATCATAGCCCACGATATTACCTTCACGTTCGCTAATACGACTTTGACCATCAACAACACGTAATAATGCACCTAAAGTATATTTATCCTGAACATAGCGCAGGTTTAAACGCCCTTCCAAAGGTGAAATTTGTGGCAACGGCGTATTGTCCGTAGTGTTTTCACCCCACGCATACATGGCACTCACATCAGCCTGTAAAGCATCGGTAAATTGATAAGCAATACCAACTTCTGCACCTGCAATCGTTGCATCCACATTGCGAGTATGCGCCTCTAAAGGATTTTCTTTACTCTGAGGCTTGTTTTCATCTCTCAGTTTGTAATTCGTCAAAATATAATCATTAATTAAACCTGCATAAGCCGATGCCCAAGAGCTGAATGCACCATGTTCATGTTGATAGCCAAAGTCCAATTGAAGGGTTTTTTCAGTATCAATGTGATTAAACGTATTTTTATTTCCGTTACCCGACAGAGGACTAAACAATTCCCAATAATCAGGCATACGCTCTACATAGCCCAAACCGACATAAGTTTTAGCATCATGGTGCGGATGTTGATTTTCCAAACGAATAAAGCCACTTGGCAAAGTTTCTTTACGTTGTTGAGCTGTTTGCACTGCATCAACTTCGACCTGATCAACACGTACACCTGTAACTAATTTATTTTCATCATTGAGTTGATAACTCAATTCACCAAAACCGCCATAAGATTGAAATTCCATATCGGTTGTTACAGGGAAGTTCATTTTCGGCATTGTGGCTGAATACATGCCTTTACCATGTTTATTCTGTTGACTATCAATACCTGTAATAAACTGCAGCTTATCCCACTCATGCGTTACAGCCATCCGTGCATTTAAAGTACGGCGTGTCACATTCATTGCAGATTTAGCTTCCACCCACTCTTTTGTCATGTGATGTTGTGCCATACCTACTTTACGCAGACTATAGTTATCCATCACGTGATCGTTAAAGCTATAGTTCACCTGTGCTTCAATTTTCTTAATCACATCGGTGATATTTTTCTTTTCCACACGTAAACCTAAACTTTCGCGGTCAAATTCAGCACCATCCATTGTACGGCCCGCATAAACCACTTCAGCATCACCACGACCACCTGTCAGTTCTAGCCAAGTGTTTTCATCGGGTGTCCAACCTAAAGCCACATCGGCATTCCAACGCTCCCAATCCGAAGGAACAGTTGTACCATTACCATCTTTATAGCTATCTGCTACAGAACGGTTGGCGTTTAAACGGATGTATTTATGCTCATCACCCGCAGCCGCTTCAACATTATGATCTAAACGGCCAAATGAACCCATCAAAACACTGGCTTGTCCACGATAGTTTTGACCTTCACCAAATTGCTCAGGCTTACGCTCAAACAATACCGTTGCTGCCGAACCTGTGTTGGCATATTGCACCGTTTGCGGGCCTTTAATGACGGTAATTTCATCAAAACTTTCTGGTGAAATATAAGAGGTTGGTGAATCCATACGACTCGGGCATGCACCTAAGTTTTCAGAACCATCGGTTAAAATTTTAATACGTGAACCAAACATGCCGCGGAAGGTCACATCGCCATTGGTACCCGCACCACTGTTGACAGCACTAAAGCCAACTATGCTTTGCAAATAGTCTGCACCATCTGTGGCTGGAATCGGCTGAATGGGTTGTTTTGGATTAGCACGAACCACCAAACCATTGGCATCATTGCCCTGTTGTGCGGTTGCAACAATAGGCGCAAGACTATGCGTATTCGCAGACAGCATACTTTGATCGGCAAACGCACTTGCTGAATAGCAGGCAACACAAACTGCAGCCGCAATGGGCTGTAATAAAAATTTAGGCTGAGCCATTTTATTTCTCACTTCAAAACATAAATACAGTTAGGGTCAAAGCAGACCCGAAAAACATTGAATTTATGCAAAGTGAGGTGGAGCACGTCCCTGCGGAAGTAAAAAGAGTTGCTGAAGTGCAAACCAAACGTGTTGAAAACGTTTTTGGAAAGCCAAAAGACGTACCTGAATGCGATCAAGCACCTCTTTAAGCTCTAATTCAGGTGGCAAGACCAAGTTGCCATAGACCGTACAATACTGACATTGATGTGAAGCATCGTGATGATGATGTTCATGCTGTACGGTCAGTTGCTGATCATCGGTCTGTGATGTAGATGAATGTGCAGTATGCGAAGAATTTGTATGCACGGCGTGGGCTTGTGGCAACAAAAGTGCACGCGTGATGGTTTCACAGACTGGCGCAACTTGATATTGCTCAGGCAGCAAAGGCTGTAAAAATACAGCAATCTGTAAAAAAACTGCGATAAATGAAAGCAGTAAGCCACTACGCAACAACAAAAACATCTATCCTGAATTTGTGTGGCGCAAGTATAACAAAGCCCAATCGAAATTGGGCTGATTTTTATGCTTTGGTCTAAACATGGACAACTAGATGGTTGTTTGTTTTAACGCTTCACAGCAACTTTTTCTTTCTGACGCTGGCGCACTACTTTTTCCACTTTTTCACGGGCACGCTGTCTTTTGAGTGGTGATAAATAATCGACAAATAATTTACCATTTAAGTGATCCATTTCATGTTGGATACAAACAGCGAGAAGTTGATCTGCTTCTAGCTCAAAGGTTTGACCCTCAAGGTTAATCGCTTCAATTTTTACACGTGACGGACGCTCAACTTTGTCGTATATTTGAGGCACTGACAAACACCCTTCTTCATACGGTTGGGTCTCTTCAGTCAATGGGGTAACTTTGGGGTTAATGAAGACCATGGGTTGATCTTTATTTTCAGATAAATCCATGACAATCAGCTGAATATGATGATCTACCTGTGTCGCAGCTAGACCAATTCCTGGTGCGGCATACATAGTTTCAAACATATCTGCAGCAAGCTGACGAATTTCGTCGGTCACTTCTTCAACTGGTTTGGCAATGGTACGCAAACGGGGATCCGGGAAACTTAAAATAGGTAATAAGGCCATGGGACGTCCTCACTTATATGCCATTGATCAAAAAACCGAATGAAGGAATGCTTCATCAAAAAAATGTGTGTAAGATCGTTATTATAACGCAACTACATACATAATTTTAGGAATTATGATAATGAAAAAGGTTTTGACAGACACATCCTCTTTTCGTGTCTTGGGGTTTAAAAAGCAAGTTTTAGCGCTCGCTGTATGTCTCACTGTGGGACTTGGGGCAATGAGTGTGGCTGAAGCAGCACCTGCACGAAATATTAATCCGCCTACTTTAAAAGCCAATGCACCGAATGTGTATGTGGTGAAAAAAGGCGATACCTTGTGGGATATTTCTAAAAAATTCCTGAATAATCCACTGCGCTGGCCTGAAATTTGGGCAAGCAACCGCCACGTGAAAAATCCACACTGGATTTTCCCGGGTGACCGCTTGTTAATGTGTACCTATGAAGGTCGCCCAATTATTGGTAAAGATGAAGGCGATGGCTGTGAAGGCATTATCCATCGTTACACCGGCAAGAGCACCAATTTACAGCCGCAAATTCGCGTAGAGTCTTTAAATAATACCATTCCTGTGATTCCACTTGACTACATCAAACACTGGTTAGAGCGCAGCAGCATTATTGCCGCAGATGCGTTACAAGGCACACCATATATTTTAGGTACTTCTGATCAACGTGTTTTAGCCGCTAAAGGTCAAAGTGTGTATGCGCGTGGTACAGGTCTGGAAGTAGGTCAACGCTACGGTGTATATCGTGAAGGCGAACCGTACATGCTGACCGATGCCAATGGTCAAAAATTCAATGCAGGCATTGAACTCACTCAAGTTGCTGCAGGTATTGCAGTACGTGGTGAAAATGACATCACCACACTTGAATTGACCGATACCTACAATGCCGAAGTGCGTCGTGGTGATCGCGTCTTACCAATTTATGACCCAATGCTGCCAACCTTGTTCTACCCAACGCATGCTGAAAATGTCAGCACAGGTGGTCAGGTGCTACGTGTGATGGGTTCGATTGGTACTGCAGCAAAACACAGTGTTGTGGCAATTGATCGCGGTACATTACATGGCGTGCAATCTGGTCATGTGTTTAGCGTAGCGCAAAAAGGCGAAGTGGTCACCGACCCGAAAACCAAAGAACGTGTTCAGCTTCCAGGCGAACGTATTGGCAATATCATGGTCTTCAAGAGCTTTGACCACATTAGCTATGCCTATGTTTTAGACAGTGAATTACCAATTAAAGTCGGTGCGAGCTTACAAGCACCACGAATGGACGACTAAAACGGTTTAAGATGGTGATGTTGAATTCATTCAGCCCACAGCAAATCAACTACATTTTGTTGTGGTATTTGGTTCAACATTCACTGTCTAGTTTTTCCAAACTCGTACAACATTATGGTTCCGTGGCTGCCGCAGTGCAGCCCGAACACCTCCTCACATGGTCAGATGTGCGCATTCATGCCAACCATCTACAACGCGCCAAAGAATATCTCAGCCCAACAGGGCAACTCGCCTTTGAACAATGTCTGAATCAACTGCAACAGCAGTGCGATTTTATTCTAACTTTGGACGATGCGGACTATCCCAATCAGTTACGACCCTATTCCAACAAGCCACCCATTTTATTTGGGCAAGGCAATGCACAGGCTTTGTTGCAAGCGCAAATTGCGATTGTCGGCAGTCGCAAAGCCAGCCCGCATGGTCGGCAAGTGGCTTATGATTTTGCTTATTATTTAAGTGAACAAGGGTTCTTTATCAATAGTGGTTTGGCACAAGGTATTGATGAAGCCGCACATCAAGGTGCTTTGCAACATCAACGTACCATTGCAGTCATGGGCACAGGTTTGGACAGCACTTATCCAAGTGCACATCACAGCCTGCGCCAAAAAATTGTAGAATCTGGTGGTGCCGTGATTACGGAGTTTTTACCACAGACTAAGCCCTTACAGCAACATTTTCCACGACGTAACCGTATTGTCAGTGGACTAAGTTTAGGCGTGATTGTTGCTGAAGCCAGTTTAAATAGTGGCTCGCTGATTACCGCGAAACTGGCAGCAGAGCAAGGCAAATTAATTTTTGCCATTCCAGGACATATTTACAGTGAATTTCATCAAGGTTGCCACCAATTGATTCGTGAAGGTGCAATTTTAGTGGATCATCCTGAACAAGTGATTGAAGATTTAGCCCTACCCACCCAATGGCAATATCAACAAAACCAAATAGCATCAAGCCAAAATCAGACTACAGCAGCTTCAACAAAAGCAAAATTATCTACACCACCGACTGAAGCAATACTTCAAACCACCACAACAAAAACAGCAGATACAAGTACACCGCATATTCCCGAGCATTTATTGGCACTGTATCAACAACTGGATTGGGTCGGACAAAGCATCGATCACTTGGCACAGCAACTGAATTTAGATATTGCCACACTCACCAGCGCATTAATGGAACTGGAACTCATGGGCTTCTGTTTACAACAATCAGGTTTATATCTGCGTTGTCGTCCACTCAAATAAGGTTCACAATAAGCGCCTATTTCACGTTTCTGTTTAGGTAAAACTCCCATGATTACAACTTCTGTCACCGAAGCCGCTGCATGTCTACAACAAGGACAGGTACTGGCCTATCCTACAGAGGCGGTTTGGGGATTGGGATGTGATCCATATAATCAACAGGCATTTTTGGAAATTTTGCGTCTGAAACAGCGTCCGATTGAAAAAGGTGTGATTTTACTGGCAGGACATCTGTCACAAGTAGAGCATTTGCTGCAGGATTTAAACCCCGAAATGCGAGATCGCGTAATTGCGTCATGGACGAATACTTATCCCACAGATCGAGCAACCACCTGGCTATTACCCAGCACAGCCGCAATTCCAGAGTGGATTACAGGTCAACACCCCAAAGTAGCGGTGCGCGTAACCAATCATCCTTTATGTATCGCGTTATGCCATGCCTTTGATGGCTTTATTGTATCGACCAGTGCCAATCCTGCGGGACTTGCCCCTGCACGCTCTTTGCAAGAGACAACGCAATATTTCCATCAACAATTGCACTACTTAAATGGTGATTTGGGTTTAAGCCAGCAACCTAGCCGTATTTTAGATGCAGAGAGTGGGGCAGTGATTCGCGCCTAGCTTTAGACAAATTTTAGTTGACATCCCCCCCGACCTAAAGGACGGAGATTCCTACTGCTAGACGCTCATGCCCGAGCGCAAGAATATTCAGTGCGGAATTTACATCCCGATCATGGAGCGTACCGCACTCCACACACTGCCATTCTCTTATTCCAAGTCCTGCTCTACCTTTCAGACTACTGGAGCGTGAGCCACAGCACGAACAAGTTTGGGTGGTATAGGCTTCATTGACTTCTTCATAACATACCCCTGCGTTCTCGCATTTATACTTGAGCATGGTTCTTAGTGTTGTCCAACTGGCATCTAGCACTGATTTAGCCAATCTGGTTTGTGCTAATGCTTTGGCATTCACATTGCCAACGAAGATGGCTGCATGTTCATTCACCAGTTTTCGGCTGAATTGATGCAGCATGTTTTGTCTTACATTTTTAATCTTGGCATGGATGGCTTTGACACGTTTCTTATTTTTTGCACGTTGAGCAATACCAAGTTTTTGTTCATATTGCCGATAGATTTGAGGTGCTTTAAGTTTTACGCCATCTGAACAAGTCGCTAAATCTTTTAAACCTAAATCTATGCCAATTGAGGTTTTAGCGTTGTTTTTTTCTATTTTGACTGCATCAACTACAAGACAAACATACCAACGTCCACGACTATCTTCTACGAATGTGCCTGTTTTGATATTGTATTGACTTAATCCGTAACTATCCCATAGTTTAAATTGATGCTTGCCATATTCAACATAGCCATCAGCATATTTGATTGCAACCTTTTTAAACGGTATCCAACCCAGTGAACGTCTAGCTGATTTTTTATTACTGACACGCCATTTTAGTTTTGCTTTTTTGAACTGCTTGCGTCTTGTGACCAATTCTTCTGTCACTGCCTGAATAGTTTGACTGTGCAAGTTGCATTCTTTCGATGTGCCTTTCGTGTATTTTGCAAGGTCGTATGCTGAAAAGAATTGTTGTTTACGTTGTAGATGCTTAAAACACAAATCATTGACATAATTCCAGACAAAATTTACTTCGGATGCTAACTGATTTAGCACCTTGCAATGTTTGTCTTTTATGCGTAATTTGAGTGTCTTCATCCAATTATTTTAACAGTATTTTTCTTAATAGTGACTATAGTACAAGTATTTAAAACGACATTTCGTGTCGTTCATATGGTTTACTCCAGTCGCTTATATCCTCGTGCTGAACCACGAGGTTATTCGCTCCAGTGGATAAAAAAAAGCTCAACCATATAGGGATGGTTGAGCATAAAAAGGATGTGTATAAAAGCACATCCAGAGGGTTTGAAAATCTTGCTGCAAATGATATTTCACTGATTATTGAATACAGTGGATCATTTTCAGTACGTGAATTATGGAGTAATTTAGTCGACTATACAAATAGATTTTTCCTATTAATCCAAGACAAATATTCAATGAAAGATTCATCTTTTTTTCTTAACAATTTAAATTATCTTACTATTTTTACAATTATTTTAGAAAAATTAAAAAAACTGTCATAATTCATAACACTCAATACTGTATAAATTTTGAATAAAAGGCATTTTAAATACACCTTTATGTGATCAAAAAAACACCAATTAAACTCAACTTTTTGCTTGAATGTGTACGCGTGCTTTCATTTGTGCCAACACAATACCCGTTAAAATAATCAATCCACCGATACTGTGATAACTCCCCCACACTTCTGCCAACCAAAAATATGCAATGATAGCCGTGAAAACAGGCATCAAATTCATAAAAATACTGGTGCGATTTGGCCCTAAATATTGAACGGCCAACATCCATACCAAAGGTGCAATAATTGAAGGAAATATACCTGCATACAGCACACTTAAACCATTTTGGCTATTTAAATGATCCAAGCCGAACCACAAAATAAATGGCAGATGGTAAAGTAAGGCGAATATAATTTGCACATAAAGACTCAGCATGAGCGGCAATTTTAAATTCCATTTCTTTAAAAACACCCCATAAAAGGCGTAAAAAAATACCGCCAAAACCATGAGCATATCGCCCGCATGTCCTGTCAGCTGACTGAGTTGACGCAAATCTCCTTGTGCAATCACATACAACAAACCCGAAAATGAAATAATGCAGCCAAAAACCGCAAATCGTGTCGGAATGTCTTTTAAGATCAGCAATGAAACCAAAACCGTAAACATGGGAATAAACGCATTAATAATGCCCATATTGGTTGCAGTGGTGTAATTGGCTGCGGTATAGCTTAGACCTTGATACAGCACCAAACCAAAAGCACTAAGCACTGCCAACTGTTTCAAATGTGGACGAATCAACTCACGCTGCTGCCAAACTTTGGGCAATATCCACGGGGTTAAAATCAGAAAAGCAATCAACCAGCGATAAAAACTGATACTGACGGGTGAAATATACTCCGCCACATACCTCGTTACTGCAATATTTAAAGACCAAATCAATACCGCAATCAATGGCAATAAAATTGCCCAAAATACGCCTTTATCTGACCGTATCATGTATTCATCATCCTTGTTGTACCAAACAGCATACCTGCTGTGAAACCCTTTTCTATAACTGACTTGTGATGCAAAGTGCTAAAAACCCAGTGTCTATTTATGGCACTTTTCGCTCGATTTATCCATCAATAAAATAAAATGCAGATACGAATTACATTTTTCTGCGCAATATCACGGCTATGCGGGATTCCATCAGTGTCGTAAATTTCTTTGCTATAAAACTTGCTGTACCCAAAAATTACAGTTACAACAGTAGCGGTAAAATACAGATTCTAGGAAGCAACTATGCGCACTTCAGTTTATGACATTGCAGTAAAAACCAATCAGGGTACGGAAACCACATTAAATCAATATGCAGGAAAAGTGTTGTTGATCGTGAACGTGGCATCAAAATGTGGCTTAACCCCGCAATACGAAGGCTTACAGCAACTCTACGCAGCAAAACAGACACAAGGCTTAGAAATTTTAGCCTTTCCATCGAATGATTTCTTGGCACAAGAACCGGGCAGCGATACAGAAATTCAGGAATTTTGCTCACTGAATTATCAGGTGAGTTTTCCATTGTTTGCTAAAATTCCAGTCGTGGGTGCAGAAAAACATCCTCTCTACACGGCTTTAACGCAAGCAATTCCTGAACGTATTGGTGAAGGCCCATGGTGGAAAGATTTGGTTGATTACGGCTTAACCCCAAATGAACCACCTGAAGTATTGTGGAACTTTGAAAAGTTTTTGGTGAATAAACAAGGTGAAGTGGTGGCGCGTTTTGCCCCAGATTTAACCGCAGATGACCCGCGCATTGTAGAAGCGATTGAGGCTGAATTGGCTAAATAATTTTTTATTCAGCAAGTTAAAGAGTTCTTTCATAAATTCTCTTTAAATCAATAATTCAGCTCCCTCATCCTCTTGCGGAATATATTCCTCATCCTGAGCCATATATGGCGCAAGAGAAGGGACTATCAATATCAATTCGACGCATTACTTATGATCATTTTTCTTTTATGAAAGAAGTGTAATTCATAGGAGTTTCTTTAAAACTCCTATTTTTTTTGATTTAGACAAAAAAATTAAGATTTGTTATTGCTTTGCAACAATCTGTTTTTTATTCATATTTTCGTTTTATATTCATTCTCAATGAGTACCAAAAATCACATGAATATGAAAAATGTATCTTCGAAGACACTACTTCCGTTTGCACTATTGAGTTCTGCCTTGCTACTCAGCGCCTGTGATCAAATGAACACGCCGCAAACGCAAACAACTAATCAAGATGATTCCAACGCATCATCCAACAGCAATACAAACCCAACCAACGCTCCATTAAGCAGTGGCAATATGTTCTATATTGTGCGCGATGTGGCTGATCTACAGCTCAAAGCAGGTCAATATGTCGAACAACTGAATCAAACCAAGTCTGAATTGCAAACCGCTGTAGATGCGCAAGATCCACAACAATTACAAATTGCAGCGACTCAATTACAACAGCAGTTACAAGGCTTCAATCAAACACTAAGCAGCCTAGACTTAAAAACACAGGAAATTGATACCATCCGTCAAAACTTATTGGCTGCCAATCAGCAAGTTTTGGCTTCACCATTTTTAAATGGACAAGTCGATTTAAGCAAAGTGGACTTTAAGAAACTGGAACAGCAAATGGGGAGTATTCAAGCTGAAATGCTAAAACTGGCGGGGATGATTTTACAAGGTGAGTCAAATCAGCCTACTGAAACTACCAATACAGCATCTTAAGCAAAGATAAGGCTTCAATTCCAAACAGCATAAAAAAAGCCACTCTTTCGAGTGGCTTTTTTCAATCTTAAACCGACAATTAAAGTGCGCGGTTTTTGATTTTGCGGATGGTTTCCAACTGTGCAGCAGTTTCTGCCAAAGCAGCCAAAGCAGCAGCAGAGTCCAAATCGCTCTTTTGATTTGCCAACAATTGTTCAGCGTGTTTACGCGCTTCAATAATTGCCGCTTCATCTAAGTTTTCTGCACGAACTGCAGTATCTGCAAGAATCGTAACAACATGCGGTTGAACTTCTAGAACGCCACCAGATACATAGATTAATTCTTCTGTACCATTTTCCAGCAGAACGCGGATTGCACCCGGCTGAAGCAAAGTTACCAGTGGTGCGTGACCCGGCATAATACCGAGTTCACCGCCAGCACCTTTTGCAATTAGCATAGTCACAGTGCCCGAGTACAAAGACTCTTTTACACTTACAACATCACATTGCATAGTCGCCATGAGAATCTCCTAAATTAGAGCTGCTAATTAAAGTTTCTCGGCTTTAGCAATCACTTCGTCAATACCACCAACCATATAGAACGCTTGTTCTGGGATATGATCGTATTCACCAGCTAGAAGACCTTTAAAGCCACGAATTGTATCTTTAAGCGGTACAAGTTTACCAGGCGCGCCAGTAAATACTTCAGCTACGTGGAACGGTTGAGAGAAGAAACGTTGGATCTTACGTGCACGGTATACAGTAAGTTTGTCTTCTTCTGACAATTCGTCCATACCAAGAATTGCGATAATGTCTTTCAATTCTTTATAACGTTGAAGAACGTTTTGAACTGAACGAGCAATTTCGTAATGCTCAGTACCAACAACTAATGGATCTAACTGACGTGAAGTTGAGTCTAGTGGATCGATCGCAGGGTAAATACCTTGAGATGCAATATCACGGCTCAATACTACAGTTGCGTCTAAGTGCGCGAACGTTGTAGCAGGTGATGGGTCAGTCAAGTCATCGGCAGGTACGTATACAGCTTGAATAGATGTAATCGAACCAGACTTAGTTGAAGTAATACGTTCTTGAAGAACACCCATCTCTTCTGCAAGTGTAGGCTGATAACCTACTGCAGATGGCATACGACCTAGAAGTGCTGATACTTCAGTACCTGCTAGTGTATAACGGTAGATGTTGTCTACGAACAATAATACGTCACGACCTTTACCGTTCTCATCTTTTTGATCACGGAAGTACTCAGCCATAGTCAAACCAGTTAACGCTACGCGTAAACGGTTACCAGGTGGCTCGTTCATCTGACCGTAGACCATTGCTACTTTGTCAAGAACGTTAGAGTCTTTCATTTCGTGATAGAAGTCGTTACCTTCACGAGTACGCTCACCAACACCAGCGAATACAGATAAACCTGAGTGCGCTTTAGCGATGTTGTTGATCAACTCCATCATATTTACGGTTTTACCAACACCCGCACCACCGAACAGACCAACTTTACCACCTTTCGCGAACGGGCAAAGTAAGTCAATGACTTTAATACCAGTTTCTAAAAGGTCAGTAGAAGCCGCTTGTTCTGCATAAGAAGGCGCTTGACGGTGAATTGGTAAACGCTCTTCAGTTGCAACTGGACCAGCTTCGTCGATAGGGCGACCAAGAACGTCCATGATACGACCAAGTGTCGCTGTACCTACTGGTACAGAGATTGGCGCGTTAGTGTTAGTTACGTTCAAACCACGCTTAAGGCCTTCAGTAGAACCCATTGCAATAGTACGAACTACGCCATCACCAAGTTGTTGCTGAACTTCTAATGTAGTTTCAGTACCGTCAACTTGGAGAGCGTCATAGATCTTAGGAACGCTGTTGCGTTCAAACTCGACGTCGATAACCGCGCCGATGATCTGAATGATACGACCGCCACTCATTGCTGTCTCCTCAATTCAAACTAATAATGTTAAACGGCAGCGGCACCACCAACGATTTCAGAAATTTCCTGAGTAATCGCGGCTTGACGCAGCTTGTTATAAATAAGTTGTAGGCTCTTGATCAGTTCACCTGCGTTATCTGTTGCAGCTTTCATTGCAACCATACGCGCAGACTGTTCACATGCGATGTTTTCAATCACACCTTGATAAACCATAGACTCGATGTAACGAACCAATAAACCATTTAACAGCTCTTCAGCTTCTGGTTCATAGATATAATCCCAACCGTATTGACGGTTAAGAGTCTTGTTTTCTTCAGCAGATGCTAAAGGAACAAGTTGTTCGATTTTCTGATCTTGAGTCATGGCATTGACAAAGCCGTTTGACACGAGGTAAATGCGATCTAACTCGCCTTTATCGTACGCATCTAACATCACTTGCACAGAGCCAGATAACTGTTCAAGACTTGGCGCGTCACCTACGTTTGTAGTTGCACCAAGCACTTTACCGCCGTAGTTTTTAAAAAACGAAACCGCTTTTTGACCAATTAAAGCAAACTGAACTTCAATTGACTGCTCTTGTTGTTGCTGTACATGCTTTACAACTTTCTTGAACAAGTTAATGTTCAAGCCACCTGCCAAACCACGATCTGAAGACACGATGATATAACCAACGCGTTTTACAGGGCGTTCAATCATATAACGGTGTTTGTATTCAGGGTTCGCCTGTACCAAATGAGCAATTACACGGTGCATATTTTCGGCATACGGACGGCCTTGAGCCATGCGCTCTTGCGCACGACGCATCTTAGAAGCAGCAACCATTTGCATCGCGCGAGTAATCTTTTGCGTGCTCTTGATACTAGCAACTTTGGCGCGAATTTCTTTTAAATTTGCCATACGCTTAACCTAGTATTCGAAAGCCCTTTCAGGCTTCCGAAGGTTGATTCCGTGAACCAAACCCCTAACTAGCCAATGCTAAATTAGTAAGTTTGAGTCGCTTTAAAGCTTTCAATACCTGCTTTGATTGCAGCTTCGATGTCTTTGTTGAAATCACCAGTTTCATCGATTTGTTGCATTAACGCAGCATGTTCTGAACGGAAGTAAGAAATTAACGCAGCATCAAAGTCTACGATTTTCTTCACTTCTACGTCAGCCATGTAGCCTTCGTTAGATGCATAAACTGAAACAGCTTGGTCAGCAATTGAGTATGGCGCATATTGTTTCTGCTTCATTAACTCAGTTACACGTTGACCATGTTCAAGTTGCTTACGAGTTGCTTCGTCAAGGTCAGAAGCGAACTGAGCAAACGCTGCCAATTCACGGTATTGCGCCAAAGCGGTACGGATACCACCAGACAATTTTTTGATGATCTTAGTTTGAGCAGAACCACCAACACGCGATACAGAAATACCCGCGTTCACAGCAGGACGGATACCCGCGTTGAATAATGATGTTTCTAAGAAGATCTGACCATCTGTAATCGAAATTACGTTGGTTGGTACGAATGCAGATACGTCACCTGCTTGAGTTTCAATAATCGGCAATGCAGTTAAAGAACCAGTTTGACCTTTAACTTCACCGTTAGTGAATTTCTCAACGTAGTCAGCAGATACACGAGAAGCACGCTCAAGTAGACGCGAGTGTAGATAGAACACGTCACCTGGATACGCTTCACGACCTGGTGGACGACGTAAAAGCAATGAAATTTGACGATACGCAACAGCTTGCTTAGACAAGTCATCATAAATGATTAACGCGTCTTCACCACGGTCACGGTAGTATTCACCCATTGTACAACCAGAGTACGGAGCTAAATACAGCATTGCTGCTGGATCAGATGCACCTGCTGCGACAACAGTGGTATACGCCATAGCGCCAGTTTCTTCTAGCTTACGTACTACGTTTGCGATAGTCGATTGTTTTTGACCAATTGCTACGTATACACACTTAATGCCAGAGTTTTTCTGAGCGATGATCGCATCGATCGCCATTGCTGTTTTACCAGTTTGACGGTCACCAATGATCAACTCACGTTGACCACGGCCTACAGGGATCATGGTATCAACTGATTTATAACCAGTTTGAACAGGTTGATCCACTGATTGACGCCAAATTACGCCTGGTGCTACTTTTTCTACAGCATCAGTTAATTTTGCATCAATAGGGCCTTTACCATCAATTGGGTTACCCAAAGCATCTACCACACGGCCTAAAAGTTCTGGACCAACCGGAACTTCTAATACACGACCTGTGCAACGTGCTTTTTGACCTTCTTGAAGGCTTAAGTAGTTACCTAAAACAACGACGCCCACTGAATCCTGTTCTAGGTTCAGTGCCATACCAAATAAGCCGCCGTCGAATTCGATCATTTCACCGTACATTGCATCAGCAAGGCCGTGAATGCGCACAATACCGTCGGATACCATAACAATGGTACCTTCGTTTTTAGCGGTCGCGCTGGTGTCCAGATCGCCGATACGCTGTTTAATGAGCGCACTGATCTCGGATGGATTCAGTTGTTGCATTGCGCTATACCTCAATCTTTTATTAGTTCAGTCTTCGCAATTAAGCTAAAAGACGTGTCCGCATTTTTTCAAGCTTGTTAAGCGCAGAATCATCTATCACTTGGTCGCCTGCACGAATAACCACACCCGCAATTAACGCTGGGTTCACTTCTACAGAAACATTTACTGCCGCAGCGAAACGTTTTTCTAACGCTTGAGCAAGAATTTGTTCTTGTACAGAAGTCAATGGGAATGCTGATTCAATCACAACATCCACAGTATTGTTATTCTGTGATTTGAGCTGTTCGTATTCTGCTTGAATTTCAGGAAGCAAAGCCAAACGGTTGTTTTCAGCAAGCAATGTCAAAAAGTTTGACACTGCTGCAGTTTGGTCTTCACCTAAAACTTTGGCAAAAATACTCACCTGCTCAGCAGGCGTAAGCTCAGGGCGATTTAAGTAAGCTGAAAATGCTTCGTCTTGCACCGCAGCACTGAGCAAGTTAAGTGCTGTTGACCAATTGTCAGTTGCACCTTGCTCAGAAGCGTAAGCAAATGCTGCTTTAGCGTATGGGCGTGCCAACGTCAAGAGTTCAGCCATAATCTGCCTCTCTCTTAAAGTTTAGCAGCCAGCTGAGTCAGCATGGCATTGTGAGCTTCTGCGTCAACTTGCTGGCTAAGAATTTTCTCTGCACCAGTTACTGCAAGCGCAGCTACTTGTTGACGTAATTCTTCGCGAGCAGAATTGATTTCTGTATCAACAGCTTCTTTCGCTTGTTGACGAATACGCTCACCTTCAGCAGATGCTTGGGTACGCGCTTCTTCTACCAATTGTGCTGCACGACGATTCGCTTGTTCGATCAATTGAGCCGCTTGTGCTTTAGCTGCATCTAATTCAGCTTTCACTTGAGCTTGCGCATCGGCAAGATCAGCTTTGGCTTTCTCAGCTGCATTTAAGCCGTCAGCAATACGACGCTGACGCTCACTAATCGCATTGATTAGTGGTGGCCATACAAACTTCATGCAGAATGCGACGAAAATCGCAAATGCAATCGCTTGGCCAAACAATGTGAGGTTGATATTCATTGCAAATTCCTCAAATAGTGAATTTCGGAATTAAGCTGATTAACCTACAAATGGATTAGCGAAGATGAAGAACAAGCCAATACCAACACCGATCATAGGCACAGCATCAAGAAGACCTGCGATTAAGAACATACGAGTTTGAAGTTGTGGAGCCAATTCTGGTTGACGAGCAACAGCTTCAAGGAAGCGACCGCCTAAAAGACCAAAACCAATCGCAGTACCTAAAGCACCGAAAGCGATCAAGATAGCAGATGCAATTGCAACTAGACCTAAAGTGAGTTCCATGATAATTCCTCAGAGGTTAGGTTTTATACCAAATTAAGTTAAAAAATTGTGTGCCCAACCGCCCGATGACAGTTAGGCCATACCATTAATGCTTTTCGCTTGCCATGCTCATGTACACGATAGTCAACATCATGAAAATGAATGCTTGTAGCGTAATAATCAAAATGTGGAAAATCGCCCAAGGCACAGACAATGCCCACTGGATCCAGAACGGTAATAACGCGATAAGAATGAAGATTAACTCTCCCGCATACATGTTACCGAACAGTCGTAGAGCCAATGAAACTGGTCGCGCCAAGAAAGTAGTCAATTCCAACAATAAGTTGAATGGAATTAAAAGCACTTTAGCAACTGGATTACTTGGGTTGAATGGGTTAAGTGCCAACTCACCAACGAAGCCGCCAACACCTTTCTCACGAATACTATAGAAAATAATTAAGAAGAATACAGAAATAGACATACCTAAGGTAATGTTTGGATCTGTAGTCGGAACAATTTTAAAGTAAACCTGATGAGGGTCCACACCCAGCATAGATGCAATCGCCTGTTGAGCTACATAAGGAATAAAGTCAACAGGGATCAAATCCATCAAGTTCATGAGGAAAATCCACACGAAAATGGTTAATGCTAAGGGTGCAATTAATCGAGACTTCCCATGGAAGGTATCACGTACACTTGAATCCACAAACTCGATAATCACTTCAATTACTGACTGGAATTTACCAGGCACGCCTGAATTTGCAGCTTTCGCAACAATCCAGAACAATAAACAGAAGATCAGACCAAGTCCGATAGACCAACCCATTGAATCCAAGTGAATAGCAGTGAACCCCATCTGTTGAGCTTCTTCAGCAGACTCAGCCAACTTCCATGAACCGTCTGGCATTTTGCCATAGGTCATATTGGTCAAGTGATGCTTGATATACTCGGTCGAAGTAAGGGCATGTTCTTCAGCAGCCATAAATCACACCTGGTCAATGTAAAAAAACTAATAGAACAAACGAACATCGCGTGCTGCTTGATATCTCGCCTATTCCTGAAAAACTTTTCAATTTTTGCTGCGTTTAGACTCGTTTTTGTAATCGTGACACCCAAAATGGCGCAACCCACGACATGCTTTGAACGAGCATAAAACCACAAAACAATGCCACCGGGGATAACGGCTGTACATTGCTTAAAATTAAAATGAATCCTACGATCACGATTGCAAACTTACCGAGCATTCCTCTATACATGTTCGAAAGAACCTGTCTGGACGCTCGTGCACCTGCTGCTCGAAACGACTGCCATGAAAAATAACAACTTGCCAACCAACAAACACTAGCACCAAGTGCAGCGCTTAAGGCAGCCGTTGAGTCTTTCAAGACCCACGCTATCAGGGCTGAAACTGGAATCATGAATGCTTGTAAGAAGACCAAAGCTTTAGCTAATCGTCGGTCAATCAAGCGACTAGTTCGGCTCATTTTTTTATCCACTCACAGCATTAATGCTTGACAAGTTCAACTGATGATCGTTTTTTATCGCAGGCATTATAGAGTTAGCCCCCTGAACATGCAATCGTTTCCCGACCTTAGTCGTGTTTTTTTGCATGTTTGTCTCGGAATTGTCATATTTCAATTTTGCTTAAAAAACGCATCATTTTCGTGCATTTAATACACAAGCCTTGGTTTGCTTGGCTAATTGCTGCCACGCTTGCACAAAATCATCTGCACCGCGCATGCTTTCATCGACCTTTTGAAACACAATTGGATTCAATTTCATATACTGATTTTTACTGGCATGTTCTTCTGCAAGTAGGCACATTTTTGGATTTGGTCGGTGATCGTTCAAATATTTAATTTGTGCGACTGTTGGCGCAATATGCGGATCATTGGTCATCGACCCAGAAAATTCTAAATTTAAGGCACGTTCTAAATATTGATAGGCATCGTGATAAGCCCAATATGGCTGTACTGCAGTTTGAGTCTGAAACTGACTTGCACTTTTGAATAAACTCTGTGCGAAGGCACGTGCGTTGTTCCAATAAGCATCGCGATGTTCAGGCATTTGCTGAGAACGTAACGCGGCAATAAAGAAGCCGATACGCACCGCATTGTTTGGGTCTAGCCAGACATGGCTGTCTACTGTATTTTTTAATGCTGCACCACGTTCTGAACGCTGCGGCAAAGTTTTCATAATGCCCGTATCTAATAAAGCAATCGCTTTAGGATTTTGATGTAATACACGTTCTAGCGGTGCTTCATGCGCCTTACCTAGCCAAATAATTAAATCCGCATCTTGGATGATTTTTCGATGTGCAGGCGTGAGCGATACATCATGCCCTGTTTGATCTGCCAGTAATAACGTGGGTGTTTCGATATTTTGCGTGACTTTTTGGGCAATCAAATAGATAGGATGCGTAGACACCACCAAAGCCTGCGCCATGCTGACAGTACTGCATAACGCTAAGAAACAGAAACTAAATAAACGAAACATTGCGGCATATCACGAAAAATCGATAAATGTTATAATATAACAAATTTATAAAAATACCTACGTATAATCGAAACTGATAACGCTTCATGCTAAGATTTACTGTCGTTTTTCTTTTAAAGTTCAACTGGGGTGGCTATGAGCTTATGTTCGCACGAGCATCACAATGCATTACATGGCGTTCACGACCATCACAATGTCGATCAACGTCTTGCCGAAGCTGAAAGTTTATGTGCGGCAACAGGTGCTCGTTTAACACCGCTACGTAAAGAAGTGTTGGAACTCATTCTCAAGGCATCTGCACCAATGGGTGCTTATGATTTATTGGCGAAAATTAAAAGTGAGTCTGATCGTCCTGCAGCACCGCCAACGGTGTACCGTACTTTGGATTTTTTACTGGAAAAAGGACTAATTCACCGTTTGACTTCAATCAATGCCTATATTCCTTGCTGTCATCCACGTGAAGGACACCAAGCGGCTTTTTTGATCTGTACTGAATGTAAAGTCGTTAAAGAAGCTTCAGCGCAAGGTTTATTAGAGCAACTCGATCAGTTGGCAGCCTCTGACCGCTTTAGCCCGCATCACAGCATTATTGAGATTTCTGGAAAATGTCAGCAGTGCAACAGCAAATAACCACTGCACCGCTCATCGCCTTGCACAATATTCAGGTGCGAATAGATGAGCGCGATATTTTAAAAAATGTCGATTTTGAATTGCATGCACATGAAATTGTCACGCTAATTGGCCCCAATGGCGCAGGAAAATCGACTCTAATTAAAGTCTTGCTTGGCATTGTCAAACCAAATGCAGGCAAGCTCGTAAATGCTCGCAAATTGACCTTTTCTTATGTGCCGCAAAAGTTTAATCCTTCACACAGCTTGCCTTTAAGAGTGAAAGATTTACTGGCTTTAGAAAAATGCCCAGACGCAATTAAAGCAGAAATTATCCGCGATACTGGCATTGCCAAACTGCAAGATTCAAAAGTACAACAACTGTCTGGTGGTGAGCGGCAACGGGTGCTATTGGCACGCGCCTTATTACGTCAACCTGATGTTTTGGTACTGGATGAGCCGATGCAAGGACTAGATATTCAGTCCGAAGCTGAACTGTATGACTATGTGCGCAACTTACCGAGCAAATATGGCTGTGCGGTGTTGATGGTGTCGCATGATTTGCAATGGGTCATGCAAGGTACGCATCGTGTGGTATGTTTAAATAAACACATTTGCTGTAGCGGTTTGCCCGAAAATGTACAGCAACATCCTGAATACCAAGCTATTTTTGGAACCAATCGGGTGTTTTATCAACACCACCATGAACACTGTGCACATGGGGATCATGCCGAGCCTTGTCAGCATGATTCACGTCCTCATATTCACCCTGAACCGGAAGCTTAACCCATGATGGATTGGCTACAATTGCTGTTACCTGCATGGATCATGGGCAGTTTATTGGTATTTTTGACCGCCCCACTTGGCTGTTTAATGCTGTGGCGACGCATGTCCTTTTTTGCCGACACGATGGCACATGGTACGTTATTGGGGGTGGCGATTGCAGGGGCGTTGAGTTTGCCTCTGTGGATGGGCGTGACATTCTTGGCATTATTATTGGTGGGTGTTTTGTGGATTTTACATGATCCACGGTTGCCGAATGATGCATTATTGGCGCTCTGCTCTGCGACCTTGCTCTGTTCAGGTTTGCTCTTTATTCAACATATTCCGAGTTTGCGTCCTGAGTTGCTGAGCTATTTATTTGGCGATTTACTCACCATTTCATGGGCAGATTTACCCGTATTTGCTTTGGTCATTATTGCAGCCTTAGCGGTACTCTATAAGTTTTGGCAGGCTCAAATTCAAATTGCAATTGACCCTGACATTGCAGTCAGTGAAGGTGTGAATGCACAATGGCAACGTCTGATTTTTATGTTGTTATTGGCATTATTTACAGTATTGGCTTTACGTGCAGTCGGCTCTTTATTGATGGGCGCATTGCTGGTGATTCCCGCCTTAACCGCACGTTTATTGGCTCACTCGCCTAAACAAATGGTGATTTGGGCATTTATTGTGGCGCAAATTGCAGTCAGCGTAGGTTTATGGTCAAGTGCGGGCTTAAATATTTCGACAGGTTTAAGTATTGTGATGACTATGGCGATCATTTTTGCGGTGATTTTTAGCGTACAAAAAGTCAGAACGATGGCTTAGTTTTTCGTTCATGAGTATCTATATTTTTTTATTGCAGCAATGAGCATTACGACCAAAAGTGGCAGCATGTACACTATCCACAGTGCCATATCACTGTGAATCACTTGCTGTAAAAGACTCAGTTGCTGCTGACTTTCTGAAACAGCATTCCAATCTATCTTTTGTAGATAAAACATTGCATGAATGGCAATCAACAACACAGCCGTAATATTAATCAACACCACACTTTGCCACACCGTATGTTTAAAATAAGTTTGCAAGGCGGCAAATACAAAAGAAAAAATCAAATTGATACTCAAATGTGCCATCAAAGCAATTGGCCAAAACACGCTATCTACTGAAAACTGAATTGCTAATCCAATTGCAATTAAAGTTGAAAAACTTAAAAGCAACATGCTGATCCACCAATGTTGCCAATAAAGTGCTCGCGGAATACATTTTATTTTCAACGTATGTCTCAATCTATTTTTATAATTACAGCGTACACTTTTGTGTAATTGAAGACATTACTGATGCACCAAACTCAACAAAAACGCAGCACCTGCAAACAATGCAGCAAAAGTACGATTCATAAATTTTTGCTGCTTCGGTGATCTTAACAAACGCAAAACTTTTGCAGCCAAGCCCGTATAGCCCGCCATCACAATCAAATCAATACTAATCATGGTCAGTGCCATAATTGCATATTGCGTCCATTGCGGTTTAGATAAATCTAAAAATTGCGGTAAAACTGCCAATAAAAACACAATTGCTTTGGGATTGCTCATATTAACCAGAAAGCCGTACATCACCAATTTTCCAGCAGATTTGCGCGTCAACTCATGCTGAATTTCAATCGACTGTGCAGGCGCTGCCCATTGCAAATACGCCAGATACAACAAATACGCCACACCAAACCATTTCACAATCAGAAATGCCCAAGGCGTAGTGGCAAACAAAACCCCTGCCCCCGCAGCGACAATTGCAATTTGCAGCAATAATGCCAACTGCAAACCAATGGCATTCCAGTAGCCATGTCGAAAACCATAGTTCAAACCACTCGACATAGATGCTATTGCACCCGCGCCAGGTGAAACACTAATCACCCAACAGGCCAACATAAACGCAATCCAAACTTGATAAGACATATATCGCCGCTTTTCACAAGACAGTGCATTATATGATATTTCACTTAATCTCATGACTAAAAACGTTGAATAAAATCGGGTTCAGGCTATTAAGCCTGCATGCAATCAGGCACAATAAAGTCAACTTTATAGAAAACAACAAATTTTCAGGAGCTATACATGACTGCCCAATCTGTAATTTTGCCACTACCTTCAGATCATGCTCGCTTTCTTGTACTTCGTTTAAAAGACTTAAGCATTACTGAGTTAAAAGAAAAATTGGCTGACTTGTTTAGCACACGGGATCGTTTGATTACCCAACATCCACATGCCCAAATTAAAACTGGCGTTGCTTTTGGCCCTGAACTTTGGGCACAGCTCTATCAGCAATCTCCAGAGGGTTTTAAACAATTACAACCAATTCAAGGTGCGTACCCAATGCCTGTCGTGCCTGCCGATGTGATCATTCACCTCGCCAGTACACGTGCGGATATTTGCTTTGCACTCAGTCAGGCATTCTTTGAGGGGATTCAAGACAAAATTGAGGTCTTGGATGAACGGGTCTGTTTCCGTTATTTTGATGGACGCGACATGACGGGCTTTATTGATGGTACCGAAAATCCACAATTTCCAGATGATCGTGCCGAAGTTGCACTTTTAGGGGAAGATGCAGGCGTGTTTGCCGATGGTTCTTTTATTTTTGCACAGCGCTATTGTCACGATTTAGAAAAATGGAAAAAGCTCAAAGTCGATGCCCAAGAACACGTGATTGGACGCACCAAACTTGAATCGATTGAATTAGACGAAGATGTACAACCTGAAAATTCGCACGTTTCACGTACAGTCGTTGAAGATGATGCAGGCGATGAAATGGAAATTTTGCGCCACTCTTTACCTTATGGTGATGGCAAGGGCGATCAGGGTTTATTCTTTATTGCTTATACCAAAGATTTGAGCATTATTGATGCCATGTTAGAGCGTATGTTTGGTACTTCAGGTGATGGCATCCATGACCGTTTATTGCACTTTGTGACTGCCATGGATGGCGCATATTACTTTGCCCCAAGTGAGGAGCTGCTAGAAGAAGTTTTGGAAGGTTAAGATAAAGAGGCCGACGAGAGTCGGCTTCTTGATTTTATTAAATGCAATTAATACCCTTTGCATCTAAATTTATTTTATTAAAAACTGTTGTCTTTTTAGTTTTTAAATTTAAATATTCTGCTTCATACAAGATATAGCCTTGTGACATAAACCTGTATTGTCCATTCACTTTATTGTCAATAATCTCTTGTACTGTCCTATAAATTTCAGGCTTGGCGTTATCCCCCATATCCACTTCTTCAATCCTTAAAGTCGTAGATAGTTCAATTTTTTTCATGAATGGATAATACATAATTGAATTTATATTAGGATATTCACTAGGCACCAATAGAACAGATTTGCTACCACTACTAAAACAATAGTAATCTTTTTCTGAAGAATAAACCTGTGTACAAGAAACTAAAATAAATAACAAAATAAAGAAAATTCTCATAATTCTTTTAACCTTTTTTCAGCAAATAATTTCGCAGCATTCGCCGCATAACCATAACGCTTTCGACTCACTATCTGCCCACCTTCTTTTTTAGTACCAAATGGAAAGGTTGTCGTTTTAGTCATTTCAAGAAAACGCATATATCCTTTTTTTGCTTCGTTTAAATTTTTAATTTTTCCCTTTTTTTTACCTAGTGGATCATTCCATAGTCCCCAACCAAAGCTTTCACCACTTTTATTCTGCGCAATAGAACTTTCCTCAAAACTCAAATATGAGTCCAACGTGGCTATTATTTTTTTATTAAGATATCCACATTCTTTAATATTGAAAGCGGAAATAGCTCTTTTTAAGTAGTTCTCTCTATCATCGAAACCATTATATCCCCCATTAATTAAAGAGCATGTGGCTATCAAATCATTATTTAGTGCATAAGGAGTTAAGCCACCTGATTTAGAATGAAGCCAATACCACACCGCCGAACCTACCGCATGTTTTTTCTCCTTAGCAATACGTACTTTATTGGCTCCTAGAAAGTTCTCATTAATAGCTTTACCATATCCCTCATAATTTGATTTATAGGTAATTTGCATTAGGCCCCTACCTTTATATCCATCATAAACCTCACTTTCCGACTTTCCTCCTAGCCCTTCCTCCATAAGTCTATAACCCGCAGTTTCATGTAATGTATGTGCGATAAAATGTGCTTTTTCTAAACACCTATTCATAAGCTGTCATTAAAAAGTAAACATGTATTCTTTTCCGAATTGGTTTGATACTCTCTCCACCCATTGCTCTATTTTATCAGCTGTCATGACTTGAAAATCTCGCCAATAATATTTCATCTGCTTCC
>NZ_VOYC01000030.1:0-8803 GCF_013420425.1 Acinetobacter sp. YH01007
GGATGAAGTACAAGATTATGCAACAAACTGGTTGTGGCATTACAACCATGAAAGACCACATCAAGCTAACAAAGGAAAGCCACCTCTAATGGCTGCTTAACCTCTACTTTTAACTTCGGTTATTTATGGGAGGATTACCGGGCGAGTAATGAAACTTTATAGTGTCAGCCCTTATAGTTTTTAAATTCATCTTCATGAGTACATGATAACTTCAGTATTGACTGAATATTAAAGGATTATTTGTGAGTCGAAGTGTAAAGAGGCAACTCAGTTTCTTTTTAATCGTACTTTGCGGAGTAATTGCCTATAATTATGTGGCTACTCGTCAAATAGAACATACGGTGGTGAATTCTAGCGTTCAAGAGCGTGAGCGAGCATTTATACAAAAACGCGCTGAATACATAAAAAGTCACGGCGAGACAAGTATAGCTGAGCAAGAAATTAATAAAGAATTGGCACTCAGAAGAGGGTATTCTTTAATTAATAGTTCGTCTTCATATCAGCGTGTTGAAGAGCAAGATCTTGAAAAGTTTGTAAAGTGAGATAGATATTATAGTAGATCGGATTGTTTCTAAAGATAATGCAAAAAAAGCCTATGAATCCTCAGTAAAAAATCAAAAAAGATGAAATAATAAAGGAGGATTATATCCAGGCTATACTAAACGGAGTTGATCAACTTCCTACGAAAATCGTCAGAACTGATTAAGATAAGATGGAGTTTCTAGAGGATTGATTTTTAAGACATTACTTAAGTTTTTATTTTATCTCTGTGATTTTAATGAGGTATTGCGGGATAGTTAGATCATTACTCAATTTTAATTTATGTCATAATTTATTAATCTTAATTTCAGATAAAAATCAAGGAGACAATGAATGTCGAGAAAAGTAATAATGACTACAAATGAAAGACGTCTTCAAGTATTAAATCAAATGCGTGCTAGCTACCGTGGTGTGCAGCTTTTAAAGCAAGATAGAACTAGATTTATACAGCATAGTACTACGGCTCAATCTAGCTTATTTTCCACAAGCGATAGTAGGTATCATGCATGTGATGAACTATCAATGGAAACGGATGAGAGTGATGTGTTGAAAGAAACTGCTGAAGCTATGTACGCATCTACAGGTGATACAATTTGGTTAAGCTTTTAAATATAAAATTCAAGCGCTTTATATCGTTTCAATGAGCAGAGTTCAAAATTGCTTGAGTACGTCGTCAATTGATATTTCCTCTTCCACATAGAAAATACCATTTTGATCTGCTTTCATTTTTTTAATAGTCATACCTTCAAGCTTGGCAATCTCGATTAAATCGTCAAGTATTTGATCTGCAATTTTATTTTTCCAATCATTTTCTGGGTCTAAAGGATTCGACATGAGTTTCTCCTAGTTCATGGTGTAGAAGCTAAATCAACAGTACTATAGGATGTATGATATTAGAGTTGGTTTAAATTGCTTCAATACGAGTATGACTACTTAAACTTCGATGATCAAATTTTCTCTAAACCCATTTTTACCTTGCTCTGGTGGATAACCCAAAGGATTGATCACTAATCTACATCCATCGACTACAGTATCCACTGATGTATGCGTATGTCCTGCAATCCATAACTTAAAGCCTTTTACATCTAGGTCATTAATAAAATAGGGATTGAGTGCTGCTGCAACAGGATGCGTACCCCAATATGGATCAAGACAAGCTAAATGAGGCGGGAAGTGAGTAATGACAATCACATTATCTTGATCCTTAAATTTCATAATATTTTCATGATATTTTTTAAATAATTCTATGTAGTCATTAGCAGTTATCGTTCGATGATCACTGTCAATCATGATTTGATCGAAATCATAAATCGATTGTTCAGCATCTTTTTGGGACTGTAAAAGTACCTCAGGAGATGTAAGTGGTGAATTGGAGCGAAAGTTCGTAAACAGCGTGCCACCTACAAATATTTTATCTTGAATTTTGATATGGTTGTCATCAAGTAGTGCATTTTTTGGGTAGTTTTCTTTCAAGAAATTCACGACTGAACTGTAGTTAGAGCTGTAGTAATCATGATTACCTAAAACAAAGATAAATTTTTTATTGAGAGATTTACATTTTTCGGCAAACTCAATTGCACCGCTTAAGCGATTAGAAAAATCGCCAGCGTGAATAATGACATCAGCTTGCTCTGATATTGAATATTTGGAATTGTGAGTATCCGATAAAATTTGCAGTTTCAATCTACTTCCTTTATTAAATCACGCTGCTTAAATATATAGAGTTTCATTGCGATCAGTTTACAGCAACTAAATATTGTAGAAATTATAAGATACTTATCTGTATTCTTAAGCCTCTAAAAATATAGGGAATTATTTTTGAATTGATTGATCAAATATTGATCATAAAATTTGACCAATTGAATTTATGCACATAAGATAAAGATGTTACAGCAAAATCTGTGACCAGGCGTGGAAACCTGTTACTCAACGAACTAAAGAGTCGCTTTTAGTGGCTCTTTTGTGTCTACATGGCGCTTTTATGGTAAGCCAGGTAGGGCAGTCTTTGACTGGCCGTTTCGTTGAGCGGTATTTCCACACCCTATTTGGTTTGCCTCCATCTCGTGGAAAGGATGTTGGCAAACGACAATCTATCAACGAGGTTTAAAATGCGTCTTTATATTATTTCTATCTGTTTTTTCTCTAGCAAAAAGATACTTCTGAATTAATGAATATTTACTTCATTAATCACTAACTTTAATTTTAATTACTTCTAATTTCGTAATCTTACGAGATATAGAGAAGTATTGCCTAGAGAAAATAAAATGGCCCGTACTAAGCTTTTAACCAATATTATTCAAAGAAAAATGATGGTGCCTGACGAAATGTCGCACTCAAATCTGCACCATAACTTTGAAATATCACTTTATGACTTCGCCAACCATGAGATCCTAGAAAAACTATATAAAGCAGACAATCAACGCTCCACAGAGTGCTGGAGCCCTGCTGAAATTCAGGAGTTTATTCTAAACTGTTTGAATGATCGTAATGTCAATTTATGCGTTCGCTATTGGAAAGATGCTGCTGGTAATATTTATATCATCGATGGTGGACACAGGATTTCAATTATCTATGCTTGGATCAAAAGATACTTTATTGATGAGCAAGTAATAGGAGCCCCAAAATTCACGGCACCACAAAAACGAGATATTCGTCAGATTCGTAATCGATTAGGTGGATTAGCTGATTTTCAAGAGTTATGTAGCGATTCTGAGTTTCAGCAAAAATTAAAATCAACCAAACTTAATTTTATTGAAGTGATTGGGACACCTGAGGAAGCTCGAAAAGCCTTTTGTTCAATCAATTCGGATACGAAACGATTAGATCCAGATGAAGAATATCATTTACAAAATAGGGGAAGTGATGCTTTTTATGTGATTTATGCGTGTTGTTATATAAACGATAATAAATCCAACTTGGCTGAACTGAATTACGAGCGGATAAATGAAGTGATCACTTTGGGTGAGCAAATTCATGATCATCTTTTTAAGATAATACTTTTAGAACCGGATTTAACACACGGTAAAAAAATCGGCTTGGTCAATGAACTCCTGAATATCATGTTGGGTGATACTAGTCAGAATACTGTGAATATAGACCAAGGTCAGCGTGTAGAAAATTTAATGCTAAAACTTAGAGTTGTGCTGTGTCGTATCGCAACACCACCAATTAGTATTCGGATTCCAAGTTTGGGCTTACACCCAAAACTATATTTTTATAAAGATAATCGTTTTCAAGTGACATCCTTTTTGGCCTGGTTCTCTATCGTCTGTGAAATTGAAAAAGACTGTTTTGAAATACAGAATAAAAAGATAGATTTTATTGGATTTACTCGAGCACGCCGTGGTGTTGAAAGTTTAATTGAAAAAATTCCTGTGGCGATTAAAGAAACTGTCGGTAAGTTTGGTAGCGGGATCAAATCACATGAGCGATTGAAGAACGTGTATCAGGCCTTTATCTGTATTGGACTGAATATGGATTTAGATTTTGAAGATGAAGTTTGTTTGAACACCGTCATTCTTTCGATGAGTCAATCATTTGATTATATTAATTTTAATGATTTTTACCTTGACCGTTTTGGTGGTGATTATGATGAGAGTATTGTTGATGATGTTGTGAGCTTTGTGCAATCAGTAAGATCATCAAAGAAGAAAAAACCTCTAAATTTTTCACTCGCGGCCAAAAGAAATCTTTATCAACGTGAGGAAAGGAAAACTTGGAGCTATTGTGAAGTATGTGATAGCGCTCTATACCTTGAATCAACTGAAGTAGATCATCGAGAATCGAAAGCAGAAGGTGGCTATGGTGTTTTAGAAAATGGAGCAATTATTCACCCGATATGTAATCGTTTTAAGTCAGATCGTGCTTTGGAAGAAGTAAGAGCAGATTTATTTGACTAAAAAGATAAGGGAGCAAATGCTCCCTTATCTTTTTGTTTTTTAGTAGTCTGGGGTCAGTGTTTAGCCTAAGCAATCAATATGAAAACAATAGACTATTACAACCAATACGCAGATCAATTTTTACAAGCCACGTTGTATGTGGATATGGAAAGCCTATACCAACCATTTTTAGCTGAGTTGCCAGATTCTGCACGCATCCTGGATTTAGGCTGTGGCTCAGGGCGTGATACTTTGGCTTTTAAAAATAAAGGCTATCAAGTTGATGCGACGGACTATTCTGAAGTATTGGTCGAACGAGCGACCCAATTGACAGGAGTACCTGTTAAGCAGCAAAGTTTTTATGAGCTTGATATGCACGATGTTTATGATGGGGTATGGGCATGTGCCTCCTTACTACATTGTGCTCGTAACAGTCTCCCTGATGTTTTAAAACGTATTCATGCTGCATTACGCCGTGGCGGTGTGTGCTATATGTCTTTTAAATATGGAACAGCAGATAGAGTAAAAGGCGGTAGGGCGTTTACTGACTTAAATGAAGAGCAGGCTCAGGAATTGTTAGATGGGTTGAATGGGGTTAGGGTGTTAAAACATTGGATTACAGTAGATCAGCGACCAGATCGACAAGAAAAATGGCTGAATGTACTTTGGAAAAAACATGCCTGACTTTATTCCAATTGCGCAGGAACAGCTTAAGTTCCTTAAAAATATTCAGCTGATTTTACAGTCAGGTAGTTTTAGTAGCACTTATAAATTTGCATTGCTAATTAGCCTAAGCCGATTGGCAATTGAAAAAGGTGAAGACTCAGGTAAAAGCTTAGAACTGGAATATACGGACATTGCTGAGAAATTTATCGACTTGTATTGGAAGCAAGCGGTGCCATATGTGTTTAATGATAAAGGTCAACTCATCTTAAATCAGAATAATGGTAAGCAAGCAGCGATTGTAAATCGAATCATTGGGCTTCGTCAGAGTTACTCATCCCTTGGACTGTTAAGACGAGATTCATTGGTGTGGTTGAAGCTAGTTAAAGATGTCGCTCGCACTGTAAAAGACATGCCAGTCCGCTACTTGCAAAACATCAATGGTCAAAATTTTGAGTTTTTATATCAGATTAATCAATGTGGCAAGCAACTTATTCTTTTACCTCAAGTGATGTATTGCCTACGTCAATTCAGCGAGATCATTGAAGAGCTGTGTCAGAAACGTTGGATTGATTACATTCGTAAAAACAGTAGCAATGCGCCAATTTTGAATAAATTACCGAATCTTGAACAATTCATGTTTGAGCCAAGTCGGAACCAATTAAATGCAGTAGCAAGCGTGTTGGTAGAGCTGCAAGACTGTAAATTTTTTTACTGCAACAAGCCGATGAGAAAAGGCAATTATGCTGTTGATCATTTCATTCCATGGTCTATGTATCCATCAGATACAGGTCATAACTTCGTGTTGGCAGATTCAAGCTGTAATTCTAAGAAAAGTAATCTACTCGCTTCTGATGAGTTTTTGCATAAGTGGAAAGAAAGAAATGAAGAACAGGATTTGATCATTGTAGATCGAGTTTCTGTTCTTGGTTTTTTAACGGATAAAGAGCGGTCACATAAGGTGGCAGAGTGGGCGTACGTTCAAGCAAAAAATAATGGATATATTTACTTCAGCTCATAATTGAAGTTGTTAAGTTAAGTTAAGGTTACTGCTTACTCAACATTTCAATATTTAAGCTATTGGTTAAGAAGTTTTCTTGTTTTAATTAAAAAAGTTTTAATAAAACTATTTACAAAGTGGTTTGCGAGAGCTACTATTTGCTTAAGGAAATTTAAAAATAGTTTTGTTAAAACTATATTTGGAGTAATTATGAAACTAAATGAAATATGTTCAAGTATTACAGTTGGAATCAATAAATTCAATGATACTCATGAAGAGAATTTAATCCAAGTCAGTTTATTGACAGGTCAAAGCCTAAACGATAAAGGTTTTCTGGATTTAAATACCCGTACAACGAAAACAGTATTTGTCGATGAGGAGCTTATTGAAAAAAAGAAATTAAAAGAAGGTGATATTGTTTTTTTATCAAAGGGCACAAATCTACGAGCTTCAATTGTGACTGCAGAACAGGAAAAATTAAATTTATTTGCTCCTGCAACATGTCTAGTCATCAAGGTAGATTCGGAAGTTGCTTTACCAGAATTTTTAATTGTTTTCTTAAACAGTGAATATGGTCAAGCAGTACTCAATAGTTTGAATAAAGGTACGACAATTATGAATATTCCTGTGAGCAGTCTAAAGGATATTGAAATTTCAGTACCAGACTTATGGGTACAGCACAAATTGGCAGAAGTATTTGACAAAAATAATCAAGTCTTGCATGCAATAGAGCAACTGAAAGTTCAACAAATTAAAGCAACCAATGCCGCTTTTCAAAAGTTGATGGCCTAAATAGGAAATTAAAAATGAAAAATACAATCGAATATTTAGATGCCTTATCGACTATGACAGGCACGATGACACGTAGTGCTGCATTAGAACTATTTACTTTGATTGCTTATCTTGTAAAAGAGAATGGAGAGGAATGTGAGAAAGTAGCCTCATCTACGCACGATAAAATTTCTAATTTTATTTCTGAATATGTGACTAAAGAACATTTATCTTGGTTCAATACGAATTCTATCAGATGGAATAGCAATCAACTTGCTAACATTTTTCAAGTATTTTTAAGTTTGCGTAAAGACTGTTTAAATCCTAAAGAATATGGAGAACAGGCATTTAAACTTCTGAAAGAATATGTTCTACATCATCCAAAGACGTGGGAGATGTTCTATGTTGATTCACAGAATATCTTGAATGTGTTTACGGCTGTTGTTGGGACTGTCGAAGATAAAACACTTTATGATGGTGCATGTGGTTTAGGTTTATTAGCACACGAGCTTAATACTCAAAATCTGATATTACGTGACATCAATGCAGTAACAGTAGGTATGGCAAAACTGCTTTATGCGTTAAGTGAGAAAGAGGCGGATATTCAGCAGTCAGATTCATTAAGTGATGGTGCTTCAAGCCTTGGGGTCGATGTAGTAGTTAGTACGCCACCGATCAATTTGAGGGTGTCTGAATCCTTTGTAGAAGGACAAAACTATTTAAAAGAATTATTTATTACTGCTCGAATCCCTACGAGTGCGTCTGAGAGTTTGTGGATTCAACAAGCACTGTACAACTTAAATGCGCATGGTAAAGCATATCTTCAGATCATCCCTGGTTGGTTATTCAGAGGCGGGTATGATGCAGAGCTGCGTGAAAAATTAGTGCAGTTGAACTGGGTCGAAGCTGTGGTGTTGTTACCTGCTGGTATTCTGACAGATTCAAATATTGAAATGAGTTTGCTTATTTTAAATAAAGCGAAAAACAAAGATACCATTCGCCTGGTTGATGCACGAAGCTTTGGTGAGCGTCAGCGTCGAAAGCTTCATTTAAGTCTGAATGATGCAGAGAAAATAAAGGAACTACTCTCGGTTGATCAAGAGACTGAGTGGTCAAAAAATGTCACTATCCAACAGGTCAAAGCCAATAAATATAGCTTACACTGTGCCGAATATTTTGATGTCCATATTGAAGTTGAGCAGTTAGATCTTGAGCATGAACTCGCATTACTGCAAGAAAAGCAAATTCAGTATTTGAGTGTGAAGGATGAATTTAATCAGCTCTTAAATAACATTTGAATGAGTAATCTTACTTAAATAAAAGTTACTCATACCACTGAATTTAGATTTAAACATTTGAAACAGATTTTAGGTTTAGAAGCATGAGTCATGCTGACTCTACTACGACAAAGTGAATCACAAGTTTTTGAGGAAATTCGTGATTTTTACTCCATTGTTTCTCTTTGTGCTAGGATACTTGAAATACAGGAAGAAGTTTTAATCTGGCTTAATAGAGAGGGAAGTTATCAACAAATTATTTTTATAGATAACTTATCATATTGATTGAAAAGTCGACTATATATTCTGATTCGCTCAAACCGAGAAGGATTGAATAGCTAAAAGTGTTGTAATGATGAACAAAAAAATTATTGTAGAGCAATTAAGGGACCAGCTAGATGGTTATATTTCCATAGATAAACTGTTTTTCTTAAATGCATATCAAATGGGGCAAATACAAAATATACAGTTTGTTTCGCAATTAAATATTTTGCTTAATAAAGTTGAAGAATATACCGTATCTATTAATTGTTATGAGATTTTAAAAGAACATCTACCATTTAGCTTTTTGGATGCATATTTCGATTATTCATTAATAGAAAATAAGACTGAAAATGAAATAGCGGATTTAGACTCTTTATTTGATTTTACGAATAGTTTTACGCAGACTGAAG
>NZ_VOYC01000032.1:0-18203 GCF_013420425.1 Acinetobacter sp. YH01007
ATGGATATTGGGTGATTGGCAACGGGTGCAGACATAAGTTGTCGTTTCTATGATCATGTTAAAGGTCTATTGCTCAGACATTTTCACGTCTATTCTAAATTAAAACACGTTGTTTTTGTACACTACCAAAATCATTTTGTTTTTACTGGTGTGTTCTAAAGCGACAAACTCAAAAACTTTGGTGTCATAACCATAGGCTTTGAGCAATAAAGCGCGGATGGTATCGGTTAACATTTCCGCCTGTTGCCCTGCATGAATGCCAAATTGCAGCATCGGTTGCAACACGCTTGGGCTTTGTAATTGTGGACGCAACTCTTTATGGCAACACGGCGCGCACATAATCATTTGTGCATTCAGGCGAATACCAGTATGAATTGCAAAATCGGTGGCGACATCACAGGCATGCAAAGCAATCATTACATCTAAATGTTCTGGCTGATAGGTGCGCACATCGCCCTGAAAAAAATCTAGCTGCTGAAAGTCTGAAGCACTCGCCACCGACTGACAAAACTCAACCATTTTCGAGTTTAGTTCCACCCCAGTCACAAAAGGAAGAAATTGCTGCTTTTGCAAATAGTCATATAACGCAAAAGTTAAATAGCCTTTGCCTGAGCCAAAATCCACCACGCGCACAGTATTTTCCGAAATTTTGATTTGCGCCAAAGCCCCCGAAAAAATTTCAATGAATTTATTAATCTGTTTCCATTTACGCGCCATGCTCGGAATAATTTGCGCTTTGGCATCGCTAATCCCCAAGTGTTGTAAAAATGGGCTGGATTGATCGACATAACGCTGCTTTTCTCGGTCATGTCCTTGCGGTTCTTTCGGTTTCGCTATAGTCGGTGCTGTTTTACTAATGCTGAGCATGGCTTTCTTTTTGTTCTTTTTTAGCTGAATTTCCTGATCTGTCGTAAATAAATTGGCCTGTTTACAATCTGCCAATAAGTGACTCAATTGTATCTGTGCTTCTGCCAAAGGATAGTTTTTGGTGATATCCTGCGTTTTATGGCGATACAAACAAGTTAAAACGGTGTCTTGATTTAGCTGAATCACCCGTAAGGTGATTTTTTCTAATTGTTCCAGTTCGCCTTTATATTGACTCAGCACCACACGATCAAGCTTTTGTGTATCAATGGCTTGCTGAAAAGCCTCTAAGAATTGTTGTTCCTGCACAGAGGGAGAAGCCAAAGTCGACATAATAAAAACCTGAAAAAATTACAATTCAAGTTTAATTGTTATTACCCTAAAAGCAAAATTGAATTACGATACAGTTGTATAATTAAAGAAATTAAAGCAGATTCGCCATGAAATTAAATGCCCCTTTAGTGCCTGATTATGACCTGCAAGAAGAACGGATTAACTATCTGAGCCATGGTGTTGGTGCGGCTTTGGCATTTATTGCAGGTATTCTTTTAATCATTAAAGGTGCGTATTTAAGTACGGGACAATGGCTAGGTTTGTGGGCCTATGCAATAAGCATGGTACTGCTTTTTTCTGCTTCAATGCTGTATCACATGGCAACCGCAGCAGACCGTCGTTATTTTTATAAAAAGTTAGATCACACCGCAATTTATTATTTAATTGCAGGGACTTATACCCCATTTTTATCCATCGCGATTCCTACTCAAAAAGCACAATATTTGTTAATTGCCCTGTGGATTATTGCCCTGATTGGCACCCTATTTAAACTGGTATTTATCAACCGTTTTCATAAAATTTCTTTAATTGCCTACTTGGTGATGGGTTGGTTAGCCGTTCTGGTCATGGACGATATGCAAGCCTATTTAAGCAGCCAAGCCCTGACCTTTTTGCTAATTGGCGGCATTGCCTACACCGTGGGTGCATTGTTTTATGCCTTAAAACGCGTAAGATATACCCACGCAATTTGGCATGTATTTGTCCTAATTGGTGCAGGCGCACACTTTCTGGCAATTTATCTGTATGTGATTTAACGCTGAATATCGCTCATGTCTTACAGATAAAACGATCAGATTTGAATGGTGTTCATGGATGCAGTTTTGTAACCGACTTCTTGTTCAAAAAAGTATAACTACAAGAAGTATCTACTATTTTTCTGCCAGTGCGGTCTGTGCCAAATTGCACTTTCATTTAAAATTCACTTTACATAAGGTCCTGTATGGCATCTTCATCTACTGCTGCCGCTGAACAGCCGACTCAAAATTCTAAATTTCGAGTACTGACTGCAAGCTTGGTCGGTACCACCATCGAGTTTTTTGACTTTTATATCTACGCCACTGCGGCAGTCATTATTTTCCCGTATCTGTTCTTTCCGACCAGTACTGACCCAATGACGGCAACCATTCAATCTCTCGCCACCTTTGCAATTGCCTTTATCGCCCGTCCAATTGGCGCAGCTTTATTTGGACATTTAGGAGATCGGATTGGACGCAAAGCCACTTTGGTCGCGGCATTATTGACCATGGGAATTTCTACAGTCTGTATTGGTTTACTGCCGACGTATGCACAAATTGGGATTATCGCGCCATTACTGTTGGCGTTGTGTCGCTTAGGGCAAGGTTTAGGCTTGGGCGGTGAATGGTCGGGAGCAGTACTGTTAGCCACAGAAAATGCCCCTGAAGGTAAACGTGCTTGGTATGGCATGTTCCCACAATTGGGCGCTCCGATTGGTTTTATTCTTGCCACAGGTTCATTCCTTATTTTAGGTGCGCTGATGTCTGAGCAAGACTTTATGACATGGGGCTGGCGCATCCCGTTTATTTCGAGTGCCTTATTGGTGATTGTCGGTTTATGGATTCGCTTAAAACTGCATGAAACGCCTGCCTTCCAAAAAGTGTTGAATAAACAAAAAGAAGTCAATGTGCCATTTATTCAGGTCTTTAAAAAACACGCTAAAATGTTAGTGCTCGGTACAATCGCTGCAATTTGTACCTTTGTGGTGTTTTATCTGACTACGGTATTTGCCTTGCAATGGGGCACCAAACAACTGGGTTATTCACGTGAAGAATTCTTAAAACTTCAACTACTAGCCACATTGTGTTTTGCTGCTTTTATTCCCCTCTCAGCCGTTTTAGCCGAAAAATTTGGACGTAAAACCACCTCTATCGCAGTGTGCATCATCTCTGCAATTTTTGGCTTATTTTTTGCCGACATGCTTGCTTCAGGCAGCACGTGGATTGTATTTATTTTCCTGTGTATTGGCTTGGCAATTATGGGACTTACTTACGGGCCCATTGGTACAGTATTGTCTGAAATTTTCCCAACATCTGTACGCTATACAGGCTCCGCACTCACCTTTAACTTGGCGGGTATTTTTGGCGCATCGTTTGCCCCACTCATTGCCACCAAACTTGCCACCACTTATGGCTTGGCTGCAGTTGGTTATTATTTAAGTGCAGCATCCATCTTGTCTTTAATCGCATTTTTAATGATTCGAGAAACCAAGCATGATGATGTAAACAATCAAATTTAAGCGCAAAAATTGCATCAAAAAACCAGCCTCGGCTGGTTTTTTTCATGTAGGCGATGGTGACGGTGCTTACAATAATTCAATAATATCAATCGTGGGCGGCACACCAAAACGAAAAGGAACACCGACCATTCCTGTCCCTACAGTCACAAATACATCGGCATGATCATGGCGATATAACCCCTTTTTATGCCCTAAAATAGATACTTTTTTCATCACATAATCGGTCAGCCACGGCAGTTCAACCTGCCCACCATGGGTATGTCCTGCCAACATCAACGGACGTGTCGGCAATTTTGGCACCATATCCACTGTATCGGGGTTATGTGATAACAACACCCACGGCTTATCCTGAGGTAAATCGGGCATATAGCGCATGTCGGTTTTACCTGCCCATAAATCGCCAATACCGAGCAAACGAAACTCATCAAACTCGACAATTCTACCTTCAATATCAATCACGTTATTTTGTTCTAAAGCCGTTTTTAACAGCTCTTGAATGGGCGGGCCAGGATACTGCTCATCATGATTACCATTTACCGAATATACAGGCGCACAAATTTCTTTTAATACCGCCAATTCTTCGACCAATTTATTTTCAGGCTCATAAGTCCAGTCGCCTGCTACAACGACAATATCGGGGTTTTGCAAATTGAGTTTTTTCACAATTTGCTTCAATTGACGCTCATGCCCAGAAAACAAGCCAATATGTAAATCTGCAATTAAAGCAATTTTGACAGGCTTTAATAAACGGCGATCTGCATGAATTTGATATTTGGTAGTTTTGACTTGAATCAAATGCGGTTCAATAAAACGCGCATAGCTCAACACAGCACTGACTAAAAATACAAAAATCGCTTCGTGGATGGAGTAATAGCCCTGAATACCCGCATAGACACTAAAAAAAACCAAAGGCGGCAACAGGTAAGACAAATAAAATGCCAACAAATGCACAAAGGCCTTAAACGGGTGAATGGTTTCTGTATTGGCCTGACTGCGCCATGCTTGCGAAACTGCCCACAGCGCCAAAATTGCCATACCCATATAGAAATACAACACGACTGAATCGTTATCCCACATATTTATTCTCTATTACTTCATACTTCTGCTATTCAATGCTGCGCTAAACCCAGATGTCGCATTTAACCCACACACGTCATATATCTGTATTGTCATATTTATCTTTTCATAGCTGACAATTATACTCAAACCCTATTTTTAACTTATTTGCTCCTCGTGCTAAAAAGGAATTTAATTTGGCAAACCGCAGCTCATCCGCTCCATTTCAAAATATTCGGCACAACGTCTTGTGGCTGAGTTGCGCCTTCGTTTTGACACTCTCAGGCTGTAGCACGCTGCCCAAACAAATTGAACATCCGATCCAGATGGCGTTTGAAACCCCAACCGATCAAACCAGTTTGGCCAAAATTGTACTGCCGCTACGCGAAAAATATCCGCAGCTTACGGGTTATCATGTCCTGTATGATCCGCTCGAAGCCCTAGCAGCACGTATCTATCTGATTAATAAAGCAGAAAAATCTTTAGATTTACAATATTATATTTGGGATAACGATAAAATTGGCGCGCTTGCACTACACGCCATTATTCGTGCGGCAGATCGTGGGGTGAAAGTCCGCTTATTGGTCGATGATAACAATGCCAAAAAAATGGAAGGCATTTATCTCGCGCTCGATCAACACGTCAACATCGACATCAAACTGTATAATCCATATCGCTTTCGACATTATCGTGCCATGGACATGATTTTGGATTTGAAGCGTATTAACCGTCGTATGCACAACAAAAGCTTTATTGCCGATAACCAAATTTCTCTGATTGGTGGGCGCAATATGAGCAATCAATACTATAACGTCAGCGACAATTATCAATTTTCTGATGTCGATGTGATGTTAGTCGGCTCGGCTTCGGATGAAATTATTCACTCTTTTGATGAATACTGGAATGATGACTATGCTTATTCAGTCAAGCAATTGGTCAATCCACAACATTACACCTTGCGTTATGAAAGCTTAAAACAGCAATTAGAACAGCACGATCAAGAAGCCACCGTACAAAATTATTTAGATTTGGTGACTCGTTCTAAAGCGATTGAACAGTGGATGACGCGTAGTATTAAGTTCGATTGGGTCAGTGCTGAAGTGGTCAAAGATGCGCCGAGTAAAATTAAAGACCGCGCCTCAAAAGAAGAACATCTCAACTTTCAATTGCTGACGCATTTAGAGAAGCCAAGCAGTAGTGTCGATATTATTTCTGCGTATTTTGTCCCTGAACAATCGGGGGCAGAAAAACTAAAAGACTTGGCGGATGATGGCGTTCAGGTACGCGTACTGACCAACTCCTTTAAAGCCAACGATGTTCCTGTGGTGCATGCTTTTTACGCCAAATATCGAGAAGATTTATTGGCAAATAACGTGCAGCTGTATGAGTTTTTGGCGCGACCTGAAATGGAAAACCTAAACACACATACGCACGAAATTTCCAAAAAAGCCAAAGTCAGTATGAAAGGTTTAAGCCGTTCTAGTTTACATGCCAAACTCATGGCATTGGATGAAAAACAGGTATTTATTGGTTCGTTTAATTTTGACCCACGCTCGGCATATTTAAATACTGAAATTGGAGTAATTTTAAATAGTCCACCATTGGCTCGCGCAGTTCACCAGACCATGGATGTCAATTTATCCAAATATGCTTATAAACTGGTTTTAGATGCGCAACAAAACATTCAATGGCAGATGAAAAATCCACAAGGCGAAACTCAAATTCTAAAAAAAGAACCAGGGATGAAATGGTATCAACGTGCGGCAATGAAAATTACCTCATGGCTGCCAATTGAAGGCTTTATGTAGCAACATAATATTGAAGCTGTTGGATGATGACCATTATTCTTAAAAAAATGTGATGTGCTTAGGCTATCTTTAACATGAAGATGCGCCTAAGCATGTTTTATGATGTCAGCACTTGTGGTTTTAATACCTGACGATGCAACTCAGCCAAACCTTCTGTCATGCGTTCCTGTACCACAGCAGTTAAAGATTCAATATCGTGCCCTTCTACCACAATTGCAGGTAACGCCATTAAATGCGCTGTCACTTTCGGCATTTCCAAAACATCTTTCACATGATCAACAAAGGTCATGTCATTAATAAACGGCGCAACAGTATCTAACTCACCTTGCTGATTCACATAACAAATCAGACAAATTTGCACAGGTCGTTTGGCTTCAATTGCTGCCCCTAAAATACGACCATGCACTTTTTTAATTTTGCTTCCATCTGACGTGGTCGCTTCAGGAAAAAATAATACAGGAATATCTTGTTTTAAAAATTGCGTGATTTGTTCACGAATTTTGACTGAATCGCCAGAGCCACGCTTAATAAATAGCGTCCCCCCACCTTTGGCTAACTTACCCAATAACGGCCATTTTTCAATTTCAGCTTTGGCCAGAAAAAATACCCGCGCACTAGAACCCAATACCGCTACATCTAACCACGAAATATGATTACTGACCCATAGCGCAGGGTCATGCGGAATTTCACCATGAATTTGCACTTCAATATTAAAAACTTTGCACAATTGACGGCAAAAATATTGCACATAGCGCGTATTGTTCGGGTTGTTGGTGTCTTTATACAATTGATGACGATAGACCAAATAAAACCCTTCACCAATCGCGCCAGCCGTTGCCAGAACTTTTTTGCTATACAAAGCAAGCTTTGCAAAACCATGAATTGGAGATGTGTGAGTTTCAACAGCTGGGTTCATAGGGTCATCACTAATTGTTAAACGCAAAACAACGTATAAAGGTCTATATTTTGCTCATTCTATACTGTTCAATCTGAACTTGCATTGATAATAAAAACCGAAACCTGCATGCAAACATGCGACTTTTGGCAAAATCTAAATAGATAAATTCTATATTGGGGTCATCCTTATAATTGAGTTTACATACGTTGATATAGCATCAAATCAGGGCGCAGGAAAAATCCAATCATCTATTTCCCTGCACAAACATTTTTTCTACTAGAATATAGCTTTAGCATGGAGATTGCGCTGAGTGGAAAATTTTGTGCCACCTCAAGATGGCGAGCGTGTTGTACTGGTCAGTGTCGCTGTCCAAATTTTAGAAGACCTAGATGCCGAAGAATTTCAGCTCTTGGCTGAATCTGCGGGTGCAGAAGTTTTACAACACGTCCACACTCAACGTAGTAAACCCGATGCCAAACTCTTTATTGGCTCAGGCAAAGCCGAAGAAATTGCCGCATTGGTCAAAGAACACGACGCCAATTTGGTCATTTTTGATCATGCACTCAGTCCTGCACAGGCACGTAATTTAGAAAAAGTGATGCAATGCCGTGTGGTTGACCGTACCGAACTCATTTTAGATATTTTTGCTCAACGCGCCCGCACTTACGAAGGTAAATTACAGGTCGAATTGGCACAATTACAACATTTATCTTCACGTTTGGTGCGTAGTCGCAGCAACTTAGACAGTCAAAAAGGCGGTATCGGCTTACGTGGTCCTGGGGAAACCTTGCTTGAAACTGACCGACGCTTATTGCGTATTCGCATGGGACAACTAAAAACCAAACTCGATAAAGTCCGTCAAACCCGTGCACAAGGTCGTGTGGCTCGGCAAAAAGCCGCCATTCCTACCGTTTCATTGGTCGGTTATACCAACGCAGGCAAATCGACCTTATTTAATATTTTGGCGCAAAGTGATGTCTATGCTGCTGACCAACTGTTTGCTACGCTTGACCCTACTTTACGGCGTTTAGAATGGGATGGCATCGGACGTCTGGTATTGGCCGACACCGTTGGCTTTGTAAGAAACCTATCTCACTCTTTGGTGGAATCTTTTAAAGCAACTTTGGAAGAAACCTTAGAAGCCAGTTTATTGCTGCATGTGATTGATTCAAGCAGCCCCGATGTGTTGGAACAAATTGAAGCAGTCGAAGGTGTGCTAAAAGAAATTGGCGCAGATGTACCTATTTTGCGGGTTTACAATAAAATTGATGTCTCAGGCGAAACAGCCAAAATTATCTATGAAAAACCGCATCAACCTGACCGTGTCTATGTATCGGCACATTCAGGGCAAGGTTTAGACTTGTTAAAACAAGCCGTACATGAATGTTTGATGGGGCAAATTCAAAAGTTTGATCTTAAATTACAACCTGCTTATGGCAAACTGCGCAATCAACTGTATGCGCTCAATGTCATTCAGGCAGAACAGTACGATGATGAAGGTCAATTACATCTACAAGTCAGCATGGCACCACATAAACTGGAACAACTGATTAAACAGGCACATTTACCGATAGACGAAATTTTAGGTGCACAGGCAGAACAATTTAAACGTCCGCTTGAAGCATTTGAAATTGACGATCAGATCGGTTAAAACGTGATAAGTAAAATTTTAATGAAAGATCAAAAATGAGCAGGATAAAACATATCGATTGGCCAGCATGGATCGGCACACTCCTTTTGATTATTGTGTTTCGTGAAGCCTCTGTATGGATCATGACCCAATTTAATCACCCAGAATTAGGCAATTTAGTCGGTTTGCTCAGCCTACTGGCGGTATTATTTACATGGCGCAAACTCAGTAAAATTCCTGCTCGTCTGGTCGATACCAACAACAAAATCATGAAAGAAAGTGCCTTTGCCTTTTTACCCATCAGCGCGGGTTCATTAATTATGCTCACGCACATGGGCAAACAAATTCCAATCTTCTTAATTGTGTTGTTTATCAGTACGCTGATCCCGCTTTGGCTGTATGCCAAAATGGCAAAACGCTGGCTTTAGGAGATTAAAATGCTGTCAATTCTATATGGTTTTTTAATCACTCTCGTTGCATATTTACTGGCAAAACCTTGCAACCAAAAAGTCCCGCAAATCCCTGTGATTGTCTTTGGCATGTGTTTTGTGTTGCTACTGTTGTATTTTTTCGGGATTCCATACGAAACTTACGTCGCACAAACCAACCCTTTGTTTAATCAATTATTGGGCTATGTGACAGTTGCACTCGCCATTCCTCTAGCAGCCATGCGTTATGACGATTTACCCCTCAAAGCGATTTTAGGTATTTTGTTCTTTGCCAGTCTTAGTGCTGTGGCGCTGCCGATGGGGCTTGCTTATGCGCTACATATGTCCAGTGCCGATATTATGGCATTTGCCACCCGTGCAGTGACCACGCCGATTGCGATTAATATCGCAACCTTATTAGAAGCACCGATTCAATTGGCAGTATTAATTGTGATTTTATCAGGTGTCGTGGGTGCTGCTTTTTCACCACTTATTTTAAGGCATATCAATGATGAACGTGCTTCAGGTTTGGCACTTGGCTTAGCTGCACATGCCATTGGTACTGCTCAAGCATGGCAACGTGGCAGTGTTGCAGGACGTTATGCTGCCTTTGGCATGGCAGTCAATGCAGTCTTTACCGCAGTTTGGCTGCCAACATTTATACTGTATTTACAAAGAATGTGACTGAGCAATCACTTTTAAAGATTGTGACCATTTCACTTTCTTTTTATTATGAAATATCCAGTTTGCGAAATGAAGGAACATTGAACATGGTCAAGATGAAACTCACCGTTGCCTTAATCTGCTCAGCCTTAGGTAGTTTTGCGCTGGCTCAAGATATTACAGGAACTTGGAAAAACATTGACGATAAAACGGGTTCATCTAAAGCCATTTTAGAAATTCGTCAGGAAAGCAATGGTAGCTATACCGCTAAAATCGTTAAAGTGACGCCACGCCCAGGTTACACACCAAGAGAAACCTGTGTCAACTGCCCTGCGCCTTATACCAACCAACCGATTTTAGGTATGGATGTACTCACTGGCTTAAAATATACAGGTAATTCCAATTTCACAGGCGGGAAAATTATTGACCCTTTAAGCGGCAATATTTACAGCACCAAAGCCAAATTGAGCAATAATGGTAAGCGTTTGACCATGCGCGGTTATGTCGGTGTATCGGCTTTAGGTCGCAGCCAAACTTGGATTAAAAGTGATTAATTTATAAGTTATTCCATCAACTTAATTAATTCACTTTTCACTTAAAATGCCACACGTTCGTGGCATTTTTCACATCTTTTCCAGCATTTTCCCTGCAAGTTTAAGATTAAAAATTTCCTCAAATCTCTTGACTCTTACCACAACTCGCTTTATATCTTGAATTAACCTCTGTAATAACTTTCGACAATCAAAGGAACTGATATGAAGAAAAATGTATTGATGGGTGTATTTGCAAGCTTAATCTTCAGTGGTTCAGCATTTGCTGCAGACCTAACAGGTATCTGGCAAAGTATTGATGACAAAACAGGTTCACCCAAAGCCCTGATTGAAATTACCCAAGCTGAAAATGGCAGCTTTACTGGTAAAATTATCAAAGTCACACCAAGACCGGGCTATACCCCAAAAACTATGTGTGTGAATTGCCCTGCACCTTATACCAACAAACCTTTGGTCGGTTTGGAAATTATTAGTGGCTTAAAGCATGTGGAAAATAACAACTATGCCGATGGGCGTATTTTAGATCCACTTACAGGCAAAATGTATAGCCTGAAAGGTCGTTTAGCATCTAATAATAAACGTCTCACTTTACGTGGTTACGTCGGAATTTCAGCCATTGGTCGGACACAAACGTGGATTCGCCAACAATAAGCGAGTAATTGTGTCTCATCGGTCATTTTTTCTGGATACTCGGGACTTTGTGTCCGTTAATTCACAGATTAGACTAGCCGCAAAGACCGAGTAAGGGAAATAAAATGATTCAGAAATTGGCTTTAGGAATAGCCGTCATCTTCGGCAGTCTAAGCACTTTGGCGATGGCACAAGATTTAGCAGGAACTTGGCAACAAATTGATGATAAAACAGGCTCACCCAAAGCTGTCATCGAAATTCGTAAAGAAGCCAATCAAACCTATACGGGTAAAATTGTGAAAGTAACCCCGCGTCCGGGTTATACCCCACGTGAACTTTGTAATAAATGCCCTGCGCCTTATACCGACCAACCTATTTTAGGGATGGATATTTTAAAAGGCTTACAACAAGTCAAAAACAGCAACAATTACGAAAAAGGACGCGTAATTGATCCATTGGCAGGTCGTATTTACGATGCAAAAATTCGCCTCAACTCAACAGGTAAACGTTTAACTTTACGTGCTTATATGGGTGTATCTACACTAGGTCGCAGTCAAACTTGGATTCGAATTCAATAAAATTCAAGATAAAAAATAGCCACCTCAATAGGTGGCTATTTTCATTTCATCATCACATTTTTAAATTTTAAAGATGAATGTTATTACCATTCTGCCAGCGGATTATCCACTGCAAACAATTGCTGATCTTCCAAACGATAAGCCACAAGCTGATTGCCCCACACACAACCGCCATCCACATTTTGAATATTGTCGGCTACCGTTTGTCCCTGCAATGCTGCCCAATGACCAAATACGATTTGATGTGTTTGCGCAGCTAAAGATGGATATTCAAACCACGGTTTAAAACCTTCTGGCATCGGATCATCTAAGGCATCTTTAAAGCTGAATTCCAAACCACCCTGTGCATTGGCTAAACGCATACGGGTCAAATAGTTGGTAATACAACGTAAACGCGCATGCCCCTCTAAATCATCCGACCAAACTGCAGGTTCTGCCCCATACATTTCCTTTAAGAATGCATCCACCACCTCAAAGTCCTCATGCCCAATCACCGCCTCAACTTCTTTTGCCAAAGCTGCGGTTTGTTCCGCATTCCAAATATGTGGAATACCTGCATGAGTTAAAATGGTGTTTTCATTAGGAAAAAGACACAATGGTTGTTTACGCAACCAATCAATCAAATCATCACTGTCAATTGCATCAATCACATCACGAGTGTTGTCTTGTGCTTTGATTTTCTTTAAGCCACGTGCGCCTGCCAACAAGGTTAAATCGTGATTGCCTAACACCGTTGCTGCAACGCCACGATCTACCAGTTTTTTAATAAAACGCAAAGCACCTACCGAGTTTTCACCCCGCGCGACTAAATCGCCTGCAAACCAAATAAAATCTTGATCGGGATCGAACTGTATTTCTTTTAATAACAGTTTTAAGGCTTCAAAGCAGCCCTGCACATCACCAATGACATAGTTGTATCGAATTGCTGCCATTAATTCACCATCTGATCTGCCAATGCGACAAATGCACTCAAACTTAAAGTTTCAGGACGTGCCATTGGGTCTACCCCTGCACGTTCAAACGCATCTTCAGCCAACATGCCTTTTAAGCTATTGCGCAATGTTTTACGACGTTGGGTAAATACATGCGCCACCAAACGTGCCAATGCTTTTTCATCTTTGGCAATAATCGGTTTAGTCACATAAGGCTCTAAACGGAATACTGCAGAAGTCACTTTAGGCGGTGGATTAAATGCGCCAGGCGGTACTTCAAACAAGAAGGTTGGCTTACAGTAATACTGCATCATCACCGATAAACGCCCATATTCTTTGGTATTCGGTTCAGCCGTGATACGATCTACCACTTCTTTTTGCAGCATAAAGTGCATGTCTTTAACTTTGTCACCAAACTCTAAGAGATGAAACAAAAGCGGCGTCGAAATGTTATACGGCAAGTTTCCAACCACACGTAGCGGGCGCCCTTCCTGAAATAACTCGGTAAAGTCATATTTCAGCGCATCACTTTCTACAATAGTTAAACGCTCAGGATGTGGCACACGTCCCGGTAAGCCTGCGGCCAAATCACGGTCTAATTCCACTACAGTCAAAGCATCACACTCACCAATTAAAGGTGAGGTCAATGCCGCTAAACCCGGTCCAATCTCGACAATATTATCGCCTGGACGTGGGTTCACTGAGCGGACAATTTTGGCAATCACGCGTTGATCATGCAAAAAGTTTTGACCAAAGCGTTTACGAGCCTGATGCCCTTCATCTTTTGGGTTTAGGGCATTAATTTGATACATAAAGATTTCCAAGCTGAAATTATGAACGTGCTAAATCCAGCGCTAAATCGACAGCAACATGCAAGCTAGAACTTTTCGCAAGTCCCGTACCTGCGAGGGAGAGCGCTGTGCCGTGATCGACTGAAGTGCGAATAAACGGTAAGCCTAAAGTAATATTGATTGCTTCACCAAAGCCCTGAGATTTTAACACAGGTAAACCCTGATCGTGATACATCGCTAAAACTGCATCGGCATCTTTTAAATTTTCTGGGGTAAATAAAGTATCTGCAGGTAAACTTAAACTGAGATTTTCACCGCGATTACGGTAATTTTGCAGCACAGGATTAATCACCTCAATTTCTTCCATGCCTAAATACCCATCTTCGCCCGCATGTGGGTTCAAACCACAGACCAATACTTTAGGATGTTCAATTTTAAACTTGCTTTTTAGATCGTGCAGCAAAATATCAATTACTTGTTCTAAACGTGTTTTGGTAATGGCATCTGCCACGGCACGTAAAGGTAAATGCGTGGTCGTCAAGGCAACGCGTAAGGTTTTGGTGGCTAACATCATCACCACACGCGCAACACCTGCAAACTCCTGATAATATTCAGTGTGCCCACTAAAAGAAATACCAGCTTCATTAATAATAGATTTTTGCACGGGTGCTGTCGCCACGCCCACACTCTTACCTGTCATTGCATAAGAAGCTGAGCGACGTAATTGCTCCAAAACGTAAGCTGCATTTTGTGCATTTAAATGCCCCAACTCAACATCTACAGCCAAAGGCACATGCTCAACATATAACTGCCCAAGCGCTGCAGGCTGTTGCTGACCTGAATATTCAATCAATTCGACTTGTTGCTTTAGAATTTCGGTGCGTTGTTGTAATAATTGATGATCTGCCAATACCACAATTGGACGCTCATCTTGTCGAGCTGCCAGACTTAGACAAATATCAGGTCCAATACCTGCAGGTTCACCACTGGTGACATATAAAGGGCGCATGCAGCTTCATCCACTATAGCTAGGTGTAGCTGAATTATAGCGCCATCCTGAGCAAAATTGTTTTATCTCCAATCTAATCTAAATCGGCTATCTAAGATGCCCATCTGATGCGCCCATTCCGAAATGCCAATCACGACCATACATAACAACAAACCTATAAATAGTATTTTGGGCGCTTGTTGAGTGACTGCTCGATAGTTTTGATCAGATAGACTCAACATGATGAAGCCACCGATGCCATATAGCATAAAAGGGAGCAAGGTGATGTGCATAAATACAGAATAGATTAAGATAAAAGCAAATACATCAGTACCATAAGCTGCACCTACCAACAAAAATGCCAGTTCATACAGAGCAATTAATGTGATGAAAAAACCTGCTATAAATTTTAGCAGTTTATTTGGTTTCGGCTTTAATGCTTCTGTCGTTAATGCTTTTGTCGTTGTAGCGACGCGTTCTAAATCATCAGACATAGTGATCCGTCCTCATCATTATTATTAGCTGCGACCATACAGAAAAAGCTAAAACAGCACTAGATAAAGAAGATCAATATCTGATTTTTACTGTCGTTAAATGGTCGCTAGAGGTGATTTTGCTTTTATAACCAAACTTGATAAAATATAGCGCTTAAAATGTGACTTTTCCATTGTAGTTCTACCCATTCTCAGGTAGAATTCGGACTCCTTTTTGTTTGGACAGCTTCCATAGTCCAAACCAACTATAATAGGTAGTGGTTTAATGAAAACTCTCAGCGCTAAGCCAGCTGAAGTTCAACACGACTGGTACGTTGTTGATGCTTCTGGCAAAACTCTAGGTCGCCTTGCGACAGAAATCGCTCGTCGTTTACGCGGTAAGCACAAAACTTCTTATACTCCTCACGTTGACACTGGCGACTACATCGTTGTCATCAATGCTGAGCAAGTTCAAGTGACTGGTAACAAATCACTTGACAAGAAATACTATCGCCACACTGGTTTCCCTGGTGGTATCCGTGAAACTAATTTCGAGAAATTAGTTGCTCACAAACCAGAAGAAATCTTCCAACGCGCTGTAAAAGGCATGTTGCCAAAAGGTCCTCTTGGTTATGCTATGATCAAGAAAATGAAAGTGTACGCTGGTGCTGAGCATCCTCACACAGCTCAACAGCCACAAGTTTTGGACATCTAAGGGATACAGCACATGGCTACTAACTATGGTACAGGTCGCCGTAAGACCGCAACTGCACGTGTTTTCTTATCAGCTGGTACAGGTAAACTCGTAATTAACAACCGTACTCTTGAGCAATATTTCGGTCGTGAAACTGCTCGTATGATCGTACGTCAACCATTAGAGCTTCTTGAAGCTACTGAAAAATATGACCTTTACATCACTGTTGCTGGTGGTGGTATTGGTGGTCAAGCTGGTGCAATCCGTCACGGTATTACTCGTGCATTGATCGCATCTGACGACACTTTAAAACCTGCTCTTCGTCAAGCTGGTTTCGTTACTCGTGATGCTCGTGAAGTTGAACGTAAGAAACTTGGTTTACGTAAAGCTCGTAAACGTCCACAATTCTCTAAACGTTAATTCGTTTACCGAATCGGACACAAAAAAAGCCTTGGATTTTCCAAGGCTTTTTTTTATGCAAATCAACGAGCTGAGCATTTTAAGTCAGATAAACAATTCGGATTCACATACACCAAAAATCAAAATTCAATACAGTCCAAAAATTGAAAACCAATCAACAAATATCTCATACACTTTTATCAGCTTTGCTGGGTGATTTTAGTGGCTAAGTTTAGTATCCTATTCTATTCATTTGGTTTTATTTCGGATTATGTCAGTCGAGAACGCACCCTTACAAGGCATTACCCTCTACAGTCATGCGGACGACTTTCGCTCACATTGGATTCGTTACGTTCTGGCCGAAAAACAAATCAAATATCAACTGATTTTGGTCGATTATGAAGATGAAGACCTCGCAAGCCTGAATCCGTATAATCAACTTCCAATGCTGCTAGAAAACGATTTAAAACTCTTTAATACTGCGATTATTTCCGAATATCTGGATGATCGTTATCGACAAAATAAACTTTATGCCGATGCACCTATGCCACGTGCAGAACAACGTCAATATATTTGGCGCTTTGAACAAGACTGGTTCAAACTTGCCGATCAGATGCTACGTCATCCTGATAGCTTAGATTACACAACACAGCGCGCTGCACAAAAAAAATTACGTGATACACTCATTTCACTGACACCATTATTTCAGCATTATCCTTATTTCATGTCAGAAAATTTCAGTATTTTAGATTGCATGCTGGCATCCTTATTTATACGGCTAAAAGCCATGGGCATAGAATTACCTCAACAACACTGTCGTCCAATTTTCCTGTATTGTCAGCGGATTTTTTCACGCCCTGCCTTCACTCAAGCAATGACTTTGCAAGAAAAAAATCGCTATCAAGAATTTTTAATTCATACTTAAAGAGCATATTATGTCTGAATCTGAAATCAATTTAAGTCCAACCCGTCCTTATTTAGCCCGCGCAATTTATGAATGGATTTGTGATAACCAACTCACACCACATTTATTGGTCGATGCTACACAGCCGAATACGCTTGTTCCTGAACAATTTATTCAGGATGGTCAGATTGTCCTAAATATCGTTCCACATGCAGTGCATGCCTTACACATGAGCAATGATGCAATCACCTTCTCTGCACGCTTTGGTGGCGTATCACGCGACTTATATGTACCTATGAATGCCGTCGTAGGTATCTATGCAAGAGAGAATGGACAAGGCTTATTCTTTGATCCAAGTGAGTATGCACATATCCAAAATGATCAAGATGCTTTAGAATCAAAGACTGAAGAAAAAACCGAACAAACTAAGAAAAAACCAAGCCTTAGATTATTAGATTAAAACAATGGAGTAGTGAATGGCTTTTGATTTAGTACAATATTTTGCAGCGCAGATTAAACTTCAAAAGCCCTCGCTTTTGAAACAATATAATGCTGTTGATCGCGACCAATATATTCAAGAAATCAATGCGCTGAGCTTAGGCAAACTGGTCAGTCTGTGGCGAGAAGACAACCAAAAACTTTATCAAGAAATTGATCATCAAGATGAATTATATATTCAGGAAATTGCACGTCGACTCACCACATCTCCACACAATCAGTCACCTCTCTCCAAAACTGAGCTTGAACAGAATATTAGTGAAGTCTTAGCCTTACAACTCACAGAGCTCAAGCAATTGGATCAAACCGGTAATTTTGGCCATAAAGGTCTAGGTGAATTATTGCTAGGTCAAATTGAACATTTATCTGGTCAAGCGGATGATTGGGTTTGGTCAACAAACGATCTAATAGAGTTAAAAGGTTCTAAACCAATTCCTCAAGAAGAGCTATCATTAGAGGCATCAATGAAGGAGTTTAATCAAATGGTACAACAACATACCCACGATGATCATCAAAATATTGAGCTTGTAGAAGCAATTGTACCCACTTGGTCTAAAGTACTAGAACCTATCGTTGCGATTGCGATTTTAGCAATTCTATGGTGTTCCGTTACTCAATTATTCGCTTAAATCAATCTTCTATCTAAGCCGTAATAAAACCATCATCATCTGATGGTTTTATTTTGCCTTCACTTTTTATAGTTTTTAATATTTTCCTTTCCGTATAAAAAAGCCCCCTTGACGTTTATGTCAAGGGGGCTTTGAATAATGAGCTGGCGATGACTTACTCTCACATGGGTAACCCCACACTACCATCAGCGCGAAGAGGTTT
>NZ_VOYC01000033.1:0-17540 GCF_013420425.1 Acinetobacter sp. YH01007
GCCGAGTCGTAAAGCTCAGAAAGCTAGCAATGAACAAAGAAATTTAAATCCTGTTCTTGACTCTTGCAGTTAAAAACAGGACATTTTAAATGGTTTATCGCATAGACATTTTAATTGGTGAATAACAACAGCTTTTTAAATTGTGTTATAATTCAGTATGCTAACACCTAGTTTACAGCCCACTCACCCTCGAGTGGGCTTTTTTTATGATTTTTCACGTTCCACGCCTATTCTTTAATCAATGTTCCACGGTTTTATTTAATGTTGCTGAACAATCAATGGATACCAGTAAAGCCCTTTAGGTCTTCTGTTGCTTCAAATATAAAGTCTCTACGATCAAGGATTAGACAATCTTTATTGTGTCGTCTGACTGATCTTGTGGCTTTGCTAATATCATGGCAATCCCAAGATTTGGGATAATACTTTATTAAAGAACGGACAATCTTGTTTTTATATTCTGAGTTTTCTATAATCTTAATTATGTTACATAATCAAGATTGATAATAAAAATGACGCAAAATAAGCATGGTGGTGCACGCAAAGGTTCTGGCCGTCCTTTTGTCTATAACGAACCGACCAAGGTCATTCGGGTGCCAGAGTCTCGTGTATTGGAAATCAAGAAATACCTGAAAAAAAATGACACTCCAAAGTTTAACGATATTTCCTCTATTACATTGCTTGAGACAAAAACACATTATGAGATTCCTGTTGCTTTGCAAAAAGTTGCTGCAGGCTTCCCTTCCCCTGCTCAGGACTATATCGATAAGACCCTTGATCTAAACGAGTTTCTTATTCAAAACCAACAGGCAACCTTTATCGTTGAAGTGGAATCCTTATCCATGCGTGATGCAGGGATTGATCTGAATGACAAGCTAATCGTTGACCGTAGTATTGAAGCCAAGCATGGGGATATTGTTCTGGCATTGATAGACAATGATTTTACGATTAAACGTTTAATGATTGAGGGTAATCAATGCTGGTTGCAGGCGGCTAATCCTGATTTTGCTGATATCTATTTGAAAGATAATCAAACCATGCTGATTTGGGGTGTGGTTACCAGTGTGATCAAGAAGTTCAGATGAGCAGTTACGAGCGGATTTATGCCCTGATTGATATTAACAACTGTTATGTCAGTTGTGAGCGGGTATTTAATCCCAGTCTAAACAACAAACCTGTCATTGTTCTCAGCAATAACGATGGCTGTGCTGTGGCAAGAAGTAATGAAGCCAAAGCGCTGGGCATCAAAATGGGCGTTCCTCTCTTTCAAATACAAGATATTGTTCAGCAACATCAGGTCGTGGTGTTATCCAGTAACTATGCTTTATATGCTGAAATGTCCAAGCGTTTTCATTCAATTTTGGCTAGTTTTGTTGCGCCACCTGAACAGGAAATCTATTCAATTGATGAGTGTTTTTTAGACCTGACCAGTTATGCACAAAATTTTGACTTAACTCAGTATGCGCATCACATGAAACAACGATTGTTGGATTGGATTGGCTTGCCCGTCTCGATTGGTATCGGGCGTAGTAAAACTGAAGCCAAAATGGCCAACCATCTTGCCAAAAAAAGACAGGGTTTCAAGGGTGTGTGTAACTTACTCAATATGGATTTCCTAGATCAGGAAATGCTTTATTCAGACATTGAGGTCGGTGAAGTTTGGGGCGTTGGTCGTAAGTTAGTTAAAAAACTAAATGCCATGGGAATCTATTCGGTACTGGATTTAGTGATGCAAGATTCTCATCGCATGGCGAGCCTTTTTTCTGTGGTAATGCAAAGAACAGTATTGGAGCTGCAAGGTGTTTCTTGTATGCAGTTAGATGATGCCCCTCCCCCCAAACAGCAAATCATAGCAAGTCGTTCATTTGGTGAAAAAGTTACCGAGCAAGATGATCTCAAAGAGGCTATGGGCAAGTATGTACAGGATGCGGTCATACGTTTACGAGCAGACGCTTCCTTATGTGGATGTGTCATTGCTTTTGTGCAATCGAATCCTTTTGATTCAAAGGTTCCCTATTACAGTAAATCGTTGGCTTTTGAGTTTCCTGAACCGACGGATTGTGTTTTGGATCTGATTAAAACAGCTATGCAACTGCTGGAACACATTTATAAATCTGACGTGAAATATAAAAAGTGTGGTGTAATTCTGACGGATTTAATTGCTAAGCAGCGCTTTACTCCTGACCTGCTGACGGACCACAGCCAGCGTGAAAGTAATGAAAGCCTCATGCAGACTTTAGAAGCGGTACAGGCGAGATATGGGAAAACTAAATTAGCTGTTGGCAGCTGCTACTTGCCACAACGAAAGTGGTCCATGAATCGTACCCATTTGACCCAAAACTATTTCAGCTGGCAGGGATTATTAAAGATCAGCCATTAAATTAATTAGCCTCACCTATTTGGTTTAAGTCAGCTTAATGAAGAACTCGACACATAAGCCGACACAGGCTTGATCCTCAGTCAACCATTTAACAACGTAAGTATGTTGTTTGGGATCCATGTAACACCTCTCGAGGAAAAGGTGGTTAGTAATAAAACTCTGCTCAAGCAAATTTATTGGGTTAACTGTCAGTTTTCACCATCTCATGTCCTTTATTTCTAGAACATTCTAGACTTTTCTCGACCTAGAATTTTTATTCTTTAAAGGTGTCATTCAACGCCTGTTGCACAGCATCAATACGTAATTTGCAGGCTTTATAGGCAGTCATGGACTCTTCAACGATCGCCATAAGGTTATCAATATCCGGTTCTTCCTGAGATTCAAGAAATTCGGCATTTTTCTTGAGAATTTCATAACCTTTCTTGAAACTTAGTTCTTCATTGTTCATGTGCGTTTACCTGTGTCACGGTGGCATCAATGGTGCCATCCTTAAGTTCAATCTGTAATTGCTGGTCAGTAATCTGCTGTATGGAACGGATGGCTTTGCCTTGGCTACGGACAATTGCATAGCCCTTGGCCATCACATTACGTGGATTCTGTAGCAAGGTTTCCCTCATCAATGACTCTACCTGCTGTGAAGCTAGTTTAATCTGTTGTTGAGCAAGATACTTAGTATCACTCTTCAGCATATCAACTCTACGTTGGGCTTCATTGATCTGGTTCTGTGTCAGAGTTTTGATAGTTTTCAGATACTGATCACTCTGGCTCTGGTAGGTGATCAACTGGTGCTGTGACAGTAGCTTGATGGTCTGCAAAGCAGTACTAACTTCATTGACTCGCTCCACAATCAGGTTACGGATCCCTGCGATCACTTTACTCGGAGTATCAAAGGAACGGTGTGCAATTTCATCCAAAATAGTGTGGTCTTTCTCGTGGCCAATACCGACCCAGATAGGCACAGTTCTTTTACACAGCAGTGCGGCCAGATCATAATCATTCAGGTAAGCTAGGTCATTCACGGCTCCACCACCACGGATAATCACAATAAGGTCTGGTGCTATCAAGTAATCTTGAGCCCACTGTCTTAAGGCACGGCCCAAAACCTGAATGATGCTGGCAGAAGCAGTATTACCCTGAAAAGTTGCTGAATGATAAACGAAATGGCAGACACCAGCCTGAGCCAGGGCATCCGCATCTTTTTTAAAGTCACCTAACCCTGCAGCATTTTCCGGTGCAATGACCAAGACATTCTGAATATCAAAGGGTACCGGCAACTGTTTATTGTTATTGAGCAGGCCTTCCTCAGTCAGTCGCAGCAGAATCTGCTGATAGCGTTTGGCGATGTCTCCTAGAGTAAAGCTAGAGTCGATATCTTCGATATTGACCGAGAAGCCATATTGCGGATCAAATCTAGCTTTGACCTTGATCAGTACATTCAGGTCTTTCGACAGTTCAATACCACTTTCTCGTTCAAACTTTAGAACTATTTTTTGTGCCGTAAATTTCCAAATGGTGCCTTTACAACTAGCGATCACCTTATGGCTTTCTTCATCTTTCTCAGCCAACTCAAGATAATAGTGACCGCCTTTAATACTTAAATTACGGATCTCAGCCTTGACCCACACTGCCCCATCAAAAGTCAGATGGATGACTTCCTGTACAGTGGCAAGGTATTCACTAAGGCTGAGTTGTTGACGTTCTGACATGATGTAAAGGATAGCTAAAATATAAGGAGGTGAGATTTAACCTAATATTGATCAATTCTACTGCAAATCAGATGAGTTTATTGCAATTTTGAGAAATGTATAAGTTCTTCTTAGACACCTAGAGTGATCATTGAGATTTTTAGTTTAATTATACTTTTATATTAAAATAGATATATAATCAATAAAATCATTATATTTTACTATTTTAATAAAATTATGAAGCAATACTGTACACTGCAAATCTACCAAGACTATGAATGGCATGACTGTGCTTTGGTTGAGGTTACGGATGATCAAAATGCTGGATGGCAGGCAGCTACACGTACATCATATTTGTTCGAATATGCTATTTCATATATGGATCTAAGAGATGGTCATGCGCTTGCTTATGACTTACCAGTGAACGTTCAAAATAGATTGGAATCAACTTGGCCAGCATTTCTTATGGATCTATTACCTCAAGGATACGGCCGCAAAGAATTACTAATACAGCTTGATTTTTCTGAGAATGTTCAGGAACAAGCGGACTGGGCGCTTTTAAAAGCAGGCGCAGGAAATCCAATTGGGAATCTGCGAGTCAAAGAGGCTCATGAGTGGTTACAAAGTCATTTCCCAAAGCTGCAGAATCAGGGATTTAGCCTAAGCCAAATTATTGAACGTAAAGAGAAGTTTATTGAATCGCTCGCATCTTATGGACTTTTTATTGCTGGTTCATCTGGTATTCAGGGTGAGTGGCCAAAATTGTTGTTAACACAAGGTTATGATGATCTTTTCTATCTAGATCATACTCTTCCAGATGATCAAGTTAAGCAGCATTGGTTGGTTAAATTTAGCCGCGGCAGTGATCAAAATTTGAATAAAATCCTGATGAACGAAGCTTTGTATATGAAAGTCGCTCAGTACTTGCAACTACGTGTACACCGGGATCTTGAGCTACATGGCAAGACTTTGTTTATTCCAAGATTTGATCGCAAAGTAATTAATGGCAAAGTTGAAAGAATTGCTCAGGAAAGCCTTGCATCTCTAGGTGGGAAGGCGGGCTTTGGGGTTAGAATGACCCATAATCAAATATGTACCCTGCTTATGGAGGCTTGTACCGAACCAAAGCAGGAAGTATTTGAGTATTTGAAGCGTGATCTCGCAAATGTTGCCTTAGGCAATAAAGATAACCATACTCGCAATACAGCAATCCAACGCTTCAATAATGGTAAAATTCAGCTCACACCATTATTTGATTTTGCGCCAATGTGGTTACATCCTGATGGTATTGCACGTACTACTCGTTGGGAAAGAGATGATCATGGTGGTATGCCACTTTTGAGTTCTGTGATTGAGCAGATAGCTGAAAGCACTTCGATTGGTCCACAAGAAATTAAAACTTTATTAATTGAACAGTTACCAATTTATCGGGGATTGTTAGAAAAGATGCAGGCTCTTCAAGTAGCGGATGAAATTCTGGAAAATAGCCAATATCGAATAATCAATATTTGCCAGCAGTTGGAGGAGATCAGCCATGGATAAACGTTTTAAACCATTGACCCCTATTCAACAAATGGAAAAAAGACTATCTGTGCTTGAAACCATCAATAATCATCCAGACTGGTCTTTTTATCAAGTTGCTCGATTTATTCGAACAGAGCTACATTTAACACTGAATGATATGGCTAAAATTACTAAGATTGCGCCACAGACACTGCAAAAAATGGAGCAACCAGGGAGCAATCCTACTTTGAAATCCATGCAGAAATTACTCGATACTTTCGGTTTACAATTACAAATAAAAGTTAAATGATTTTTAATTCTGAGCCATCGGTTTTTCTAAAATCTTATCCGTTTAAGGATACAAAGAGGAAATAAACAGGCTCTAGGTTGTTTTATGATTATTTTTAGACAAACGACTCCAAAACCTTATGTAGCAAGGGTTTTGTCTCTACAGTAATTAATTTGTTTTTGAAAAAATGGAGTAGAGTGTTTGAAATATGAATAATCGAATTCGGTTTCTGTAAGCACAGTAATTTCATCTGCATGTGCTTTATATTCATCTATATTTTCGAGTAATTCATCCTCTGAGAATGGGAGTTTTTTTTGATTTTCAGTGTCGTTCATAGAGTCATATCCTGAGAAGTTATTTAGATCATCATAAACCAGACATTTTTAATGGTGAGAATACAGACACTTTAAATGGTTTCTAACACAAAAAAGGGAGCTTATAGCTCACTGCTGTCCCATAGTTTGATTTAAATAAAAAAACCTGAGTCTGAATCGTTAAAATATAAGTGCGAACCAACACTTTAACGACCAAGGACTCAGGTTTTGTCATATCAGAATACCGTATTTCATCAATTGATTAAACCCATACTCCGACAAGATTTTGAACGTCTTGTTCAAATACATCATGTCGGTCAGAAATTTAGAGCCGCTTCAAGATGGGATCAGTTCATTGCCATACTGATGTCTCAACTTTCCTGCAGACAAAGTCTGCGGGATATTCAATCTAATCTAGAGTGTCAACAAGAAAAGCTGAATGCTCTCGGAGCAAAGTCTATCACCCTCGCAGTACACTGGCTCGAATCAATCAGGAACAGCCTGCAGCCTTGTATGAACAGCTATTTTACACCTTGCTTAAATCTTATGAACACTCAAAAGTAGCTCATAAATTCCGCTTTAAGAATCCCTTATATTCCCTGGATGCCAGCCATATTGATCTGTCATTTTCCTTATGTGAATGGGCCAAAGTGCATGAATCCAAAGCCAGCATGAAACTTAGCGTTGGCTTAAATTACAGCAATACCATTCCTGAATTTGTGGCGCTTGGGGATGGCATTGAAAATGATATGGTACAAGGCAGAGCATTCAAATTTCCTGCTGGCAGTATTGTCGTATTTGACAAAGGATATATTGATTATCAATGGTTTGCCCAATTGACTCATCAAAAGGTCAGTTTTGTCACCCGATTGCGCCCAAAGACAGTTTATCAAGTGAAATCTAGCCGCAGCGTATTAGCATCTAAAGGTATTATTGCGGATGAATGGATTGAATTAAGTAGTGCTTATGCAAAGAAAAGAGGTGCTCCCAAATTATTAAGACGTATAGAATTTTATGATACCGATAAGAACAGGACGTTTGAGTTTCTGAGTAATAACTTTCATCTGGCAGCATTAACGATTGCTGCAATTTATAAAGACCGTTGGAAAGTGGAGCTGTTCTTTAAAGCACTTAAACAGAATTTAAAATTAAAGTCATTTCTAGGCCGAAGCCGTAATGCCATACAAACTCAAATTTGGATCGCGTTAATCGCCTATTTGCTGGTGAGTTTCGCTCAACATCTGGGGAAAGAAGGCTGGACAGTGCAGCGCTTACTCAGAATCATTCAAGTGAATTTGTTTGAAAGAAAAACGTTAAAAGCTTTATTCTCACCCGATAAAATCCCCATTAAACAAGAGGAAGCTTATTTAAGCTTCCTCTTGTGAAAAATTGTGGGACAGCAGTGGCTTATAGCTACCTTTTTTATCGTTACACATTAAATCCTATATGTTTTCCTGTTGGAAGCTCCACATCAATACGGAGCTTACCACCCATTGCCTCAACATACTTTTTCATGGTTGAAATCTTTAAATCATTACCACGATTTTCAATTGCTGAAAGTGATGGCTGTTTTATTCCCAAAGTTTCAGCAAGTTCTTTTTGGGAAATCTCTAACTCTTCTCGAATAAGATGGAGCTGAGTCTCTAACAGTAGCTCATCAGCCATTTTTTTAATACGTGCTTGGCTCTCTGGAGAGCGACTAACCAATAATTCCTGTAAGGTTTTAGCCATTAGATTGTTCTCCTAGGGTTGAGAGATGAAGTTCGTATTGCTGTTCTGCAATGTCCAGCATCTCTTTTATAGAAACGCTTTTTACCGCCTTTATCACCGATGCAAAGCACAATGGCCTGTCGTAATGGATCAAATGCAAAAAAGGCTCTAAGTGGTTTACCTCTATGCTGAACGCGTAGCTCTTTCATATTGGTAAATTTAGAGTCATACACGGTATCCACTAAAGGGCGACCTAAGCTAGGTCCCTGCTGCTGTAGAACGACCAAAGCTGCGAGGACTTTCTCTTGTGTTGATTCATCTTGCTGCTCAAGCCACTCATTAAACAGATCTGTTGTGATGACTGTCCACATATCACAACCAAAATATAGATTATAGTCTATATTTTATAGTGAACTTAGTCAGTTTTCAAATGGTAATAAAAAACCCCGACATCCTGTCGGGGTTTTTCGTGTTTGGTTGCAAGGTATAACTTCTGTCGTACCTAACCATCCTTGTGCTGATCTTTCTTATTCTTGTTGTTTGGAGCTTCCTGCTTTCCTTGACTACATCATAAGAAATAAAGCTTTGATCAGCTAGAAGCAGATTCCTTAAATTACTGTACGTCAAAGCGTACAAAAATGGCTTAAAAATAGCCCCAGAGTTATCCCCATAAATTGTGGATTTTTTTCAGGTTGAAAGCCTTATAGATTGTAGGTGATTTTCTGTTTTGAGTGTTTTTTGAGCAAAAATGTTGGCAAAAAATATCAAAACCGCTCATAAAAAAGCCGACTTGTTTCAAAATCGGCTTTTTGTGCATTTTTAGATTTTTCTGGTTTTATTAAGTATCTGATATTTATATTAATATACAAGTGTATTGCGTATAACCACCATTATGTTAAATGGACAATTAATAATTGAATATTTCACCTTTTTTTTAATTAGTAGCTAAAATTACTTTATAATTTAAACTTATAAGGTATTTAAAGTGAAAAGTCCTCTTTCTAAAATATTTCTACTAAATATTCTCATAATGGCTGGTAGTGTTGCGTATGCCATTGAAGTTAAGCCATTCAAATTTATAAAAAATAATGAAGGTTATCCAGAAAATATTGGTTTATATAAAATAACAAATAAATACAGTGAGTTATATGTAAAACAGTATCCATTTTCTATTGAGAACAATAATAGAAATGCTGGTTTTATTAGTGAGATCGACCCACAATGTGAAATCTTAGAAAAGATATATAAGCAACAGCAGAATACTTATGTTGTAACAAGTACATGTGGCGCATGGTTTGGTATGAGTAGCCCAGAAAGCCATTATTTTATATATGAGTTTAACGATCTAGCAAAATTAATTAAATCTGAAACTATTGAATTCAAAGAGTCATTAGATATTACTATTTCAGAGCTTAATTCAGGTATAAAAATAACATCAAGCCAAAGTCCTAAAACTGGGAAAAAATATGATTATGAATACAAAAATGGGAGCTTATATGACTTCTCAACATCTATGAATAGAAATTTAGTTTCAAAAGAAAATGATAGAATCTGTAAGGGATTCTATGATCAAGTTTATACTCAATTTAAGTATTCTTATGTACCTGGTATGACTAATCTTTTTGAAATTTTACCTAGACATGCTTATTCATGGGTTCCAAACAAAATAAAATCTAGTGAAGAATTATCAGATAAATTAGCCAATGATTTAAAAGGGAAAGATCTAACACAACGTAGAAATGTTCCTTATTCAAGATTTAAACAAGACTATTGTTCTTAACTAAACTTAAGTATTCCTAAAATTAATATAATAGGTGCTATGCAAAGTCAAAATGTTAGAACCCATTCAAAATGGGAGCTATAAGCTCCCATTTTTAGTCTTTAATACGCTTTTTAGCTTCGTCATAAACTATGCTATCAGCTCGTTTCCCGACTGTGATGAGCAAGATAACTACCTGATCATCTTTAAATTGATAGACAAGTCTGACACCAGCTTTTAATAATTTAATTTTATAGCAACCTGCAAGATTGCCTCTCAGCATATTCTTTGGAATATGTGGCTGCTCTATGACTTTGGCTAGTTACTTCTTAAATTGATCTCGTATAGCAACAGGGAGTTTTTCCCATTTGTGTGTCCTTACCCATTTAACCCATTTAAAATTATTAAATTAAAAAATAAATTGAACAACAGAAATAATATAAGTATATTTCTGGAAATTAGCTTTAAAGAGACTAAGTAGGTGAAAAGACTATTAAAAATTACATTAATCAGCGTAATGGTTCTTAATGCTCAAAATATATTTGCAAAAATAATTATAGATAATGCAAATTATCAATCTAAAATTATAAAATTAAATAGTACAAAGAATCCCAAAATAACAAGAGCTTGGGTAGAAACCGAGTTTAAAGAGGAGAAGAATAGGTCAACAGTTCTATATGAGATAGATTGCGAACAAGAAAAATTCCGAAGACTAGGAGGAGTTATGTACAAAGAAGTAACAGGTGATCCAATAGCTATGGAACCTACAAAAGAAGAATATATAATTCCAAATACAAATCTAGATACGCTTAAAAGGGAGGTATGTACAGGAAAATATTAGAAAAACTTGAGAGATTTGGGGGATCAGAGAATTATTGTAGTTATCCTGATCTAAATGACAATTCAAGAGTAAAGATAGAAAAAATTTGTTATTTAATTTAGGGCGGCACTGTCACACGAGGGTGTAAATAATTCTGTGTAAATACAGTTTTATTTACAGTCTCTAAAGCTCCCTTTTTATAGGGCACTGTTGCAAATAGGCTGACATGATAAGCTAAATATCTTATTTATTTCGAGATACAGCAGATGAATCCCTTCCACGGTCGGCACTTTCAAGGTGAAATCATTCTTTGGGCTGTTCGTTGGTATTGTAAATATGGCATCAGCTATCGTGAACTTCAAGAAATGCTCGCTGAACGAGGCATAAATGTGGATCACAGTACAATTTATCGTTGGGTTCAGCGTTATGCTCCAGAAATGGAAAAACGGTTACGCTGGTATTGGCGTAACCCTACAGATTTACATTCATGGCATATGGATGAGACTTATATCAAAGTGAAGGGGCGATGGACTTACCTGTATCGTGCAGTTGATCAACGTGGTCATACGATTGACTTTTACCTTTCCGCTAGACGGAACAGTAAATCAGCCTATTGTTTTTTAGGAAAGATCTTCAATACGGTGAAAAAATGGCAAATTCCACGGGTCATCAATACAGATAAAGCAGCGACCTATGGCCATGCTTTATCACGGTTAAAGCGAGAAGGAAAATGTCCAGTAGATATTGAGCACAGGCAGATTAAGTATAAAAATAATGTCATTGAATGTGATCATGGTAAGTTAAAGCGAATCATCAGGGCCACATTAGGATTCAAATCTATGAAGACTGCTTATGCCACAATTAAAGGTATTGAAGTCATGCGTGCACTACGTAAAGGACAAGCATCGTCATTTTATTATGGTCAGCCTCAGGGTGAAGTGTGTCTAATCAACAGGGTTTTCGGTCTCTAAGCACTTTTTAAAGGGAACATCATCGACTCAAATCTCTATTTGCAACAGTGCCGTCAAATTAACGAACACACGGATATTATTGCTGAATATGAGCAACACAAGCAAGGTCGCACTATTACAGGATTTACCTTTAAATTTAAACAAAGAACCAAGCCCAAAACGGTAAAAGCTGAAAAGACAGAGCGTGATCCACATACAGTAGATATGTTTATAACCATGACCGATAATCAACGCTTTGCCTTCGCTAAAAAAATATCTCAATTACATGAGGCATCGTATTTGGCACAAGGGCAAGCAGGTCGAAGTTACGATGTGTTTGCTGAACAAATTGCTGAAGCATTATTAGATAGTGAAAAGCAGAAAGTATATTTACCCTTCTTATCGAAATTAGGGTTTAAATTTTAAGATTTTTATTCGCTGTTTACAGGTTGTGGTAGAAGTAGTCCTTGATATCAAAAACAAAAATTATTTTAAGGGAATAAAGGCTTCTGACTATCACCAAATGATAAGTTATCTGAGTTCTATTCAGTGAAAAACTGCTATATTAGGGGTCAGCACAGAAAACGGAAATTATAGGGCGGTAAGTACATTTATTTACTTCTATGTAGTTGTTATTTAAGAACTTCGTTAAAAATCTTTCAATTAAATTGCATGTTGCCAATCTCTAGCAGACAGGCAAAGCATAAAAATATAAATCTTTGATTTTAATAAATTAATTAGTCGACAAAATTCCTTGTCGTACTATTTTCTCCAAATTCTGGGGTAACCCCTATCAAATCAAAAACTCGATGATATGCGTCATTTAGTTGATCAAATACCTTCTTACGGCAGTCAATCTATACCTAAAATAAACGATCCTAGTTGGGAGGGGTTATTAGATGATCGGAGAATATCTTGGAATATGAACGACATCACCATAATAGAAAGGCTAGTACTTATTTATTATACTTTTAGTATGAAGGTTCTTAGTGTTTTCAATCAAGAATTTGCAGAGAGAGGAGTTTCTTTTTCATACTCTGATTAGTATGCCTATGGCAAACCAATTTCACTGCTTCGGTACCCTAGTGAGGACTAGAACCTTAGGCTGTAGGCTAATGATATTGGTATATTGAGTTATTTAGGTAGTCGCGGTGTACTTCATGGTGTATAGAAAGTTAGTTTTTCGAGCTAATAAAGCCATTTTGACAAAATTTAAGAAGTATTTTAGAAAACTAGATAGTTACACAGAATTTAGGGTAGTCTCAAAATGAAAGTTATAACTAATGGTTCTTTAACATCTTCTAATTCCTTTGGTGAAAAATAAGATTCCATTTTATGCTTAACTCTCAACTTTTTTTCGCTAAATCATTTATTTTACGAAGGTTAGACTTTCAATATTAAACTTACAATTCTTGTAATACAGCCATTCCAATAGGCTTAAGAAGTTGAGAGTGGCATTTCTTGCATAGAATTATTTTGTATTAAATAAAATAACTAAAGGTTTGGCTCGTGAAGATCTCAATAAGAAAACTGTATGTAATTAGCTTAAGTGCATTAATTACTGTGGCTTGTTCCAGTCAAAGTGAATCAGAAGGGATGCTAATTATAAATAACAAAACCTCCGAAGATATAACTAAGGTTAATTTAACTTATAAAACCACTAATAAATCAGAAAATATAGGTAATTTATCTCCTAATCAATCATTTAAGTATCCTATAAAATATTCTGACACCGAAGACTCTATAGTAATTACATATACTGATAGTAATAATACAGTGCATAAGGATGTAGCTGTTCCTTATTTCGGTAAATATGATAAGAAAAATTATAGTTATAATATCAAGTAGTTTAAGTATTATTAATATTTAGAGTGTACGGCATTGACGGTATAGGTTAAATTGACACTACAAGACAGCACTTTAACCAATTTCAACAGCAACATCCCCAAATATATTTAATATAAATTAAGCATGAGATATAAAAATGCACGCCTTTGATATTATCATACCCCAATATACAGGTATCGCTGAAGATGATGATAGCCACGACCATGATGTATTTTGTTATTTAGGAAATTTAGAAGGCAACGGACAAATATTACCCCGTAACCATCATTTAGCTGTTAGCCAAAATGATATTACTCGCGTGACTGTGGTGTGTCCTGAAATGGATGCCCTTGACCGTAAAAATATGAACAGCTATGCCCAAGAAATGCACAATAAAATCGAACAGTTAGCAGGTAAACCCATTCAAACCTTGTATATCGGAGAAGACCATGACTATCCTCTTCCCCGTTATGCCGTACCAACGCAATCTGAATTTTACATGTTGCGTTGGGGCTGGAGTTCGCCTTTACTAGATGGAGTAACCTTACAAGGCATTCCTCTATATAAAATCCCATATACCCAACCTGATCACCCTTGTTATGATAATGTGTGGTCATGGTATCGTCAGGCTGAAGCGTTATATCGTTTGTGGCTTGGTTCTCAACCAGTAAGTGAAGCCTTTGCCTTAGAGCAAATGCAAAATCCCAATTCTGAGCATAGCAAAATAGGTCGAGAATTGTGCCGTATCATTGAACAAAGCACAGGTGTACCCACCTATTATTTTCTAATGAATTACCGTGATTGGACACAGGCAGAAGATATGGAACAAAAATGTCCACTGACAGGGCAGGATTGGCTATTGCCTGCCAATACCTATCACTATATTGATTTTAAATGCGATGAGAGTCGTTTGGTGAGTGAGTTGAGTCAAAATTGGTCGGATGAAAGCGAGGACTGACCGAATGAAAAATTATTTGTGGTAAGCTCATAAAGCCTATCAAGCATAGAGATAAAAATAACACCCAAACTATCTGTAACCAACCGTGAATCGTCTCGATATTTTCGGAGAGTGTTTTACTGGAATCAGGTACAGGACAAGTTTATTTTCAGTATACCCTAGCGGAACCACCTAAAAAGGCACTGTTGCAAATAGGCTGACATGATAAGCTAAATATCTTATTTATTTCGAGATACAGCAGATGAATCCCTTCCACGGTCGGCACTTTCAAGGTGAAATCATTCTTTGGGCTGTTCGTTGGTATTGTAAATATGGCATCAGCTATCGTGAACTTCAAGAAATGCTCGCTGAACGAGGCATAAATGTGGATCACAGTACAATTTATCGTTGGGTTCAGCGTTATGCTCCAGAAATGGAAAAACGGTTACGCTGGTATTGGCGTAACCCTACAGATTTACATTCATGGCATATGGATGAGACTTATATCAAAGTGAAGGGGCGATGGACTTACCTGTATCGTGCAGTTGATCAACGTGGTCATACGATTGACTTTTACCTTTCCGCTAGACGGAACAGTAAATCAGCCTATTGTTTTTTAGGAAAGATCTTCAATACGGTGAAAAAATGGCAAATTCCACGGGTCATCAATACAGATAAAGCAGCGACCTATGGCCATGCTTTATCACGGTTAAAGCGAGAAGGAAAATGTCCAGTAGATATTGAGCACAGGCAGATTAAGTATAAAAATAATGTCATTGAATGTGATCATGGTAAGTTAAAGCGAATCATCAGGGCCACATTAGGATTCAAATCTATGAAGACTGCTTATGCCACAATTAAAGGTATTGAAGTCATGCGTGCACTACGTAAAGGACAAGCATCGTCATTTTATTATGGTCAGCCTCAGGGTGAAGTGTGTCTAATCAACAGGGTTTTCGGTCTCTAAGCACTTTTTAAAGGGAACATCATCGACTCAAATCTCTATTTGCAACAGTGCCCAAAAAAGATTGAAAACCATTTTAAAGCTTTCGACTTAACCTTTTTTTACATCAATAATGGCTTCATTTAATGTCAGCATACTTTTTGAAACACCACCTGATTTTCTTGTACACTGTCAGACAAGACAGACTCCAGTAAAGTTTTATCTGGCTGCAAATTTTCAAACTCTTGGTACAGATAACCAATTTTTAATTTCGGTACAGCATAGATCCCTTCATACTTATTTCTGATTAAAGAAAAAAGAGTAGATTTACCACTTCCATTATCCCCCAATACAGCAACTTTTTGTTTGTTTCGGATTTCAAAAGAGGCATGATTAAAAATCAAATGATTATCATATCCAAAAGTTACTTCTTCACCACGAATTAATATTTTATTTTTCGGGGGATTTGTTAGCTCAAAATTAATTCGAATATTTGCCTGTTCTTCGACTTGTTCTTTTACATCTAACTGCTCTATTCGTGATTGCACGGCTTTTGCTTGCTTTGCTATTGCTTTTTGTCGCCCTCCAAAAGACTTGTAAGTAGATATGAAACTTCTAGCTCTAATTTCAGAATTACTCATATTCCTTGGCTTATCTGTTATCGCTTCAGCTTGCCTTTTTTTCTGCAAATAAGCTTCCTCTAGTTGCTTTTTCTTTGCTTGATAATTTTCATATTCTCTTTTCTCAGTGTGAATTTGATGTTCCTTCTGCTGTTTATATGCAGTATAATTCCCGTCAAAACAGTTAATGGTATTGTTGTCAATCTCAATAATTCGATTACACAATTCATCTAATAAATTTGTATCGTGGCTAATAATCATCATTGTGTTATATTTTCCTAAATTTCGCTTTAGCAATTGAATCCCTTTAGTATCTAAATTCGCTGTTGGTTCATCTAGTAAAAGTATTGAACTACTCTTAGAAAAAGTCTCAGCTAAACGTAAACGAGTTTTTTCCCCACCACTGAACCAACCTTCAGATATTGTTGAGCTGGAGCGAAATTCTTTCAATTGCCAAGAATCTACTGATTCGTGGTATTGACCGAATTGTTTATAATAAGAGATATCTCCCTTAACCTCAACATTTCCCTTGTCAGGAGCTATATCATTGTTAATGATCTCCAACAACGTCGTTTTTCCACTTCCGTTTAACCCGACTACACCAATAATATCGTTCTTAAAAACAGTTAATTTATCAAAAGTAAAAAGAAGCTTGCCTCCAAAATATTTTTCTATTCCTCTCATTTTTATCAATTCCATACAATCGCCTCCCTTTCTAGCGATTAAGTTAATAAACATATTAAATCATTAATTAGTTTTTGTAGTTTAGAGAGTTTATTTCTTAGGGTTTCTATTCCTCAATTATTCCGTATCCTTCTGGTGCAGGAATCCCATGTTCCGAAGAACGACTGACTGATTCCCACTCTTTCCATGTAAATATACGTTTTTCTGCATTTTCAACAGCTAAATCATATACAAGGCTTCCCAGAACTAATCGGAGAGGCGGATTCTCACTATTAACCAGTTTCATTATAGCTTCGGCGGCTAACTTAGGATCACTATCCACCGATTCGTTTGAATATTGTTGGGCCAACTTTTCACGTAATGAATCATACTCTTTTTTCTGTGTAGTAAAACTCATTTTTAAGTATAGATTCGTCCAGTAACCTCCAGGTTCTACGATAGATACTTTTATACCAAAATGTGCAGCTTCTTGTGCTAAAGCCTCGCTAAATCCTTCTAAAGCAAATTTACTAGCGCTATAGATTCCCGACATTGGACCACTAATCAGTCCACCAATACTAGATATCTGGATAATATGACCTGATTCTTGTGCCCGCAAGTACGGCATAACAGCTTGACTTACCCATACTGTACCGAAGAAATTAGTTTCCATTTGGCTTCTAACTTCATCTTCACTAAATTCTTCAATCATTCCCATTACCATATTCCCTGCATTGTTAATGACAATATCGAGTCTTCCAAAATGTTTAATGGCAGTTTCCACTGTAGTCGAAACAGCACTTCTATCAGTAACATCAAGACTTAAAGGAAGTAACATTCCTTCAAACTGGCATTTTAACTCATTCAGTTTTTCAATATTTCTAGCAACACCAACAACCTTCTCTCCTGACTCCAATGCTTTTTTTGTGAATTCGTATCCTAGTCCACTGCTTGCACCTGTAATAAACCACACACGTGTATTTTCATTGTTATTAAATGTCATAAATAATCTCCTCGGTAGTGTTTCAAAAAGTATGCTGAAGAAAAAGCCGATTGGATTTTGATAAAATAGAGAAATGCAAATAACTCTAGCAATCAAATGTCCAACCTGCCTCAGTGATAGTATAAAGAAAAATGGTATCA